>NZ_JASSVO010000020.1:0-54874 GCF_030541085.1 Marinobacter sp. ST-43 | reverse complement strand
GGCCTACCACCGCCAATTTAAAGGCCAGGGAATAATCTCGCTGACTCCTCCGCCTCTTCGTGTTCATAACACCCTCCACAATTTCCAGTGAGAAGGTGTAAACCTTATTCAGGACGGGTCATGGACCACAAAAAAGCCCGCAAAGTGTTTGCCTTGCGGGCTTTTTTTTATCCGGGGACTGGCGTTTACCAGAGCGACCAGCCACCATCTTCGTCTTCTTCGATGGTGTCTTCGGCAGAAGACTCGGTCTCAGCCGGAGCCGGTTCTGCGGGTGCCGCCTGCGCAGTTGCCGCCGGTGCAGACTGGCCTGCATCAGCGGCCGCCTGCTGCACGGTGATCAGCCCCAGAGCCCGCTCGGTTTCCTCATTCAGAATACCGGTTGCCTCAAGGCCGTTGTCTTTCTGGAAACGGGTCAGTTCGGCCCGGGTCTTGTCATCCATGCTCGGGCTGACATTGGTGATGTCGTAACCGGCACCGTAAAGCGCGTGCTTGAGCGCGACCACTTCGTTGGCCTGGGCAACGGGTGCCAGGCCCAGCAGGGCGACCGTTCCGACCGCCAGCGCCGTCCTGCCGATGTGACGGGTGACTGTTTTCATGGTTCTCACCTGATCTACTCCTGGATATCTCTGTGACATCTGCTGTTCTGTTTTTATAGTGTGGCGCCTTCCTCTACGTATCAGCGCTCCATAGACCATAACATAATTTAATCTTCGCGGGCCGGACCATTCTCGGGATTTGACGGATCGGCATAGTGATACTGGCCAAATTCACGGATAAAAATGCCCCAGAACGCCATGAAAAGCGCCGCCACCAGCGGACCCATGACAAAACCATTGATGCCGAACATAACAATGCCGCCCAGGGTGGACAAAAGCACGAGATAGTCCGGCATTTTGGTGTCCCGCCCTACCAGCACCGGCCGGAGCAGGTTATCCGCCAGACCAATCACCACCACCCCATAGGCGGTCAGAATGATGGCTGGCACGATATCCCCCACGGCAGCCAGATAGATGGCCGCCGGCACCCAGACAATCGCAGCCCCGACGGCTGGCAGCAATGAGACGATGGCCATGACCACCCCCCACAGCAAGGCTCCGGTAATGCCCAGTATCCAGAAGATTACGCCACCGAGCGCACCCTGAATGATGGCGATCAGCAGGTTACCCTTGACCGTGGCACGGGTGACTTCCGCGAATTTGGCAAACAACAGGCGCTCGCGCTCATCGCCCAGCGGCAAGGCGCGAATCATCAATTCTATCAGTTTCTGGCCATCACGGATCAGGAAAAAGGCCAGGTAAACCATCAGAGCCAGCCCCAGAAAGAACTGAAAGGTGTTCTGCCCGATGCCCAGGGCCTGCTTGGCCAGAAACTGGCTCCCCCCAAGAAAGGCATTAACGGCGCGGTCCCTCAGATCCGCAAAGTTGATGTCAAACTGGGCCAGAAAGGCCTGGATGGCAGGAAACGACTGGTTAACCTGATCAATGTATTCCCCCGGCCGGATCTCTCCGGCCTGGATCTTCTGGTAGATCCCCATACCTTCCGCGATCAGCGCCGCGCCCAGTACCAGCACCGGAATCACCACGATCACCATACACACGAACAGTGTAATCAGGGCGTTTAGTGTCGGCCGGTCGCCAAGTCTGCGTACCAGCAACTGCTGCACCGGATGGAAAATAAGAGCAATGGCCACCGCCCAGAAGATCGGGCCAAAGAACGGCTTCATCAACAGAATGAACGCAAGCGACACACCGAGCAGCATCGCCAGAAAAGTCCGTGTTTCAAGTTTTGCGTACATAGTTAAACAATTCCTGTCCAGAACATGCCCATCGGGGCCGATAGGGAAAGCAGACTACCACGATAGCGTGGCCAATGTAGCGGGGTTCGCGTTATAGTGGTTGGTTATCGATCAGCCAACAATACAGGTTATGTGGTTGGAAGCAGACAACTTTACCGTGGAGAGCGCGCTGGAGGCCGCACTGGAACTGCAGAAAGTGCTGGCAGCCCGAACCCATCGTCGCAAGGTGATGGGCCAGGAGGTACTCGTGCCCGGCCAGTTGGGCGAGGCTCTGCACCTGCCCAGAACCATCAGCCGCCTGAGTGGCAAGCAGCAACGATTGCGGGATCGCGGCCTGGAGGATTTCCAGGAGCTCTGGCCCACGCTGTCTGAATACACTCGCCAACGGGTTCTGGACGGACTTGGCTGGTACGACCCCAAGCAACTCGACTGGGAGGACAAGCGCTCCAACCGCCGGCCGTTGGTCGATCCTGACGCCTGATACGTATAACTGCGGAAGCCGAAGTGCGGGGCCAAGGCCCGGACTGACTTTGAAATGTCACACTTCGCCCTTACTGTGATCTGATCAGGAGGATAACTATGACAGACAATAACCATTACACTGCCATCCTGGCCCAGGGGAGCGCCGTGCCCACCCTGTTATGCGGGCATTGCCATTCCATTCTCTCCCGCGCCAGAATTTTCCGTAACCAGGGCGACGCCCATCAAGCCATTGAGTGCAACACCATCGGCCTGTGCTCCGCGGACGATTGCGGCGCGGTGAACTGCTGCGACGAGGCTCTGGCCCAGGTGGAAAACCCCGAACGCCTGTTTGACATCGCATCCTGATTCAAACTGGCAACGCTCTGTTACGCAACTCAAACACACAAAATTCCCATCTGATTTATCCTGACCTTCGACGATTGTCGTACCGATAATCACGCAACCACTCAGTCAGGACAGTCGATGGCATGCGTATTCTGAGAACCGACGAAGCCCGCTTCGCAGGCCTCCCGGATTACCCTTTTTCAGCACACTATCTGGATGTTGAGCCAGGTCTTCGGATGCACTATGTGGACGAAGGGCCAGCCCACGCAGACCCAGTGGTGATGCTTCACGGGGAGCCATCCTGGTCCTATCTCTACCGGCACATGATTCCGCTTGTCGCCGAAGCGGGCCACCGGGTTCTGGCGCCCGATCTGATTGGTTTTGGCAAGTCAGACAAACCCGCCGATGTCAGCGACTACAGTTATGACAGCCACATGCGCTGGCTGACCCACTGGCTTGAAACACTGGACCTGACCAACGTCACGCTGGTGTGTCAGAACTGGGGCTCACTGCTGGGATTAAGGCTGGCGGCAGAGCATCACCGCCGGTTCAGCCGGATCATTGTCGGCAACGGCATGCTGCCAACGGGGGACACCCGGGTACCGGCCGTCTTCAGACTCTGGAAGGCGTTTGCCAGCCATAGCCCCTGGTTTCCGATAGGCCGGATTGTCCAGCTTGGTACCGAACGGTCACTCAGCCCGGCCGAAATAGCCGCCTACGAGGCGCCCTTCCCGACACCGGATTACAAAGCCGGTGCCCGGGCGTTCCCGGCACTGGTGCCAACCTCACCCAACGACCCGGCCAGCGCCGCCAACCGGGAGGCCTGGCGCGTGCTGGAAAAATGGCGCAAACCCTTTATCACCTGCTTCAGCAGCGGCGACCCGATTACCCGGGGTGGCGACCGTTATATGCAGCGGCGAATCCCCGGAGCCTTCGGCCAGCCCCATATCACCCTCAACGGCGGACATTTCCTGCAGGAAGATTCCCCCCGACAGTTTGCCCGGGTCATTCTGGACGCGCTCAAAGCCGAGATGGCGGCCTGATAACCAGCCTCGCCCGACTCAACCGAAGACTGTAACCGTCTGCCGGCTCAGGGCTACCAGTTCACCGGCCGGGGTCCAGATACCAGCATGAGTGTGACCATATCCGGCGCCAGCCTGGTCGATGGTTGCCCGGTACAGCAGCCAGTCATCCGGCTTCATGGCAGGCCGGGGATGGACAATCTCCAGCGCCCAGCTCAGGGAACTGGCTGGGGCCGGCCCCTTGAGATGCGGCAACAGCGCCGGTGGCCAGGCATCAACCAGAGCAACAATGTGGGCGTCGGTCATAGTCTCTGGGGCTTCCCGGAACTTCATCCAGCCCCCCATTTCGCGCCCGCCCTTACCGGAGAATGGCATATGGCCAAACGCCCAGCGCATTTCGATATGCCGGGTAAACTCCGGCGTCACTTTCGGGATATACGGAAGTGACTGACATTGCTCTGCCGCAACCGCTTCCGGTGCCGACGTCGGTGCCACCCGGACAGCAGACTCACGGTCGCCCCCGAAACTGGCAAGACAGACAAGGCGTGGCTCGCCATTCTGAACGATCCGTCCCTGGACCTGGGATACTGCCTTTCCTTCACGCAGAACTTCGGCCTCAACACGGGCCGGCACATCCGCCTCTACGGGGCCGACAAAAGACACCTGAAGGGCCCGCATGGCGCGATCATCCGCCACCTTTGATGCCATCACCTCAAACACCAGGGCCGCTACCAGGCCGCCGAACGTTGCACGTCCCTGGCCCCAGTCTGACGGTATCACCACTTCGCCGTTATTCCGGACATCACCGAGAAGGTCATCGAACGTCATTTGTTTTAGATCCTGTTCATTAGCCTGCAAACCGGTAAGACTGCACCACTTACCGAAGCCTGACAATAGGCCGGCCCCGGCAACTACCTATCGATTGCCTGGCAATAGTCGTATAAAAACCACCCCAAACAGACTATAATGCGCCAAAATCATGCATTGCCTGTGCAGTGCGATACCCTCCGAATACCGAGTACATTCATGTCAGAATTGTCTTTTGCCGAACTGGGGCTGGATCCAGCAGTACTGGAAGCCGTCTCCGCCGTTGGCTATGAAACCCCGTCGCCCATCCAGGCGCAATCCATCCCTGCTCTGCTGGCCGGCAACCATCTGTTGGGCGTTGCCCAGACAGGTACCGGCAAGACCGCAGCCTTTGCCCTGCCATTGCTGAGCCGGATTGATGCGAACGTGGCCGAGCCACAGATTCTGGTACTGGCCCCTACCCGGGAGCTGGCGATTCAGGTCGCGGAAGCGTTTACCACCTACGCCAGCAAGTTCCGCAATTTTCATGTTCTGCCAATTTACGGTGGCCAGGATTTCTCACCACAGATTCGCGGCCTGAAGCGTGGCGCCCAGGTTATTGTGGGCACACCTGGCCGCATGCTCGACCATCTGCGCAAGGGCACCCTGAAGCTGGACGGCCTGAAGGCACTGGTACTGGACGAAGCCGACGAAATGCTGCGCATGGGCTTCATTGATGACGTGGAAGCCATCCTGGCGAAGACGCCGGACACCTGCCAGCGCGCGCTCTTCTCGGCCACCATGCCGCCACAGATCAAGAAGGTTGCGCAGACTTACCTGAAAAACGCTACCGAAGTAAGAATCGAGAGCGAAACCCGCACGGTGGAACGCATAGCTCAGTTTGTGCTGCCGCTCTACGCCGAGCGCAAGCTGGATGCGCTGACCCGCATTCTGGAAGTTGAGCCATTTGACGCCTCGATCATTTTCGTGCGCACCAAGGCCGAAACCACCATGCTGGCAGAGAAGCTGTCCGCACGCGGCCACGCTGTGGCGCCCCTGAGCGGCGACCTGAACCAGCGTCAGCGCGAACAGACCGTTGAAGATCTCAAGCGTGGCAAAAAAGATATCATCATTGCCACCGATGTCGCCGCCCGTGGTCTGGACGTGCCCCGGATTACTCACGTTATCAACTACGATGTGCCCTACGACACCGAGGCCTACATCCACCGGGTTGGCCGTACCGGCCGTGCCGGTCGCACCGGCAAGGCTATCCTGCTGGTGACTCCGCGTGAGCGCAGCTGGCTGCGCACTCTGGAGCGGGCCACCAACTCCCCGATGGAACCGTACCAGCTGCCGTCACCTGCCGCCCTGCAGAAAATGCGGGTAGAACAGTTTGAGGCGCAGCTGCTGGGCTTCACCGACGATCCTCGCGCCGCCAAGGCCATCGCCCTGTTGGACGAGATCGCCGAACGTAACGACATGGACATGGCCGCCATCGCTGGCGCCATGGCCTGCCTGCTGGAAGCCTCCCAGCCGGATTCTCTGCCACTGGAACAGCCGGAAGCACTGCCCGAGATTTCCGCCGCGCCTCGCCGGGATCGCAAAGGCCCGCCTCCGGGCAAAGGCGGCTTCCGCAAAGGCGGCCCTGGCAAGAAGTTCAGCAAGGATGGCAAACCCGGCTTCCGCAAGAGCGGGCCGAAAGGTGGCAAGCCCGCCGGCAAGGGCGGCAAACCTGCAGGAAAAGGCCCCAAGCGCGCGCCGCGCTGAGGCCTGATTGGCTAGCCGGTCATTCTGACCGGCTACGCTGGTATACGACAAAGCTGTAGTCGTAAGGATTGTTGTCAGACGCAGAAAAATCTTCGCGCCCGATCTCTTCCCACTCGTCCCAGTTCACTTCCGGAAAGAAGGCATCTCCGTCCACCTCTGCGTGCACCTGAGTGATGTATATCCGGTCAACCATTGGCAGCGCTTCAGCATAGATCTGGCCTCCGCCAATAATCATCACCTCATCACCACCTTCAAGCTCCGCCTGGGCCTCCGCTTTCACCAACGCTTCGTTCAGCGACGCTGCGGCAACGGTTCCGGCTGGCGCCTGCCATTCCGGATTTCTGGAAATCACCACGTTCATCCGCCCGGGTAAGGGCCGGCCGATGGAGTCCCAGGTCTTTCTGCCCATGATAATGGGCTTGCCCATGGTGGCCTGCTTGAAGTAGCGCAGATCACCGGGCAGATACCAGGGCAGCTTGTTATTCCGGCCGATCACCCGGTTTCGGGCCATAGCTACGATGAGGGCCTTGCGCATAACGGGTTCCTTGGTCAAATCGCTATAGGGGCTTTGATCACGGGGTACGGGTCGTAACCTTCGAACTCGAAATCTTCCAGCTCGTAGTCGAAGATGGATTCCGGTTTACGCTTGATGACCAGCTTCGGCAACGCGCGGGGCTCACGCCTGAGCTGTTCGAATACGATGTCGTCCGTCAGGTGATTCCGGTACAAGTGGCAATCACCAAACGTGTGCACGAACTCGCCCACCCCCAGATCACACTGCTGCGCAATCATATGGGTCAACAAGGCATAGGACGCAATATTGAAGGGCACACCCAGGAAAAGATCGGCGCTGCGCTGATAGAGCTGGCAAGACAACTTGCCGTCGGCGACATAGAACTGAAACAGACAGTGGCAAGGCGCCAGGGCCATGCGCCCCTCCCGCACGTTATCCTGCGGGCTGATGGACTCGTCCGGCAGCTCAGCCGGATTCCAGGCGGAGACAATCAGGCGTCGGGAGTTGGGCTTGGTGCGAATCTGCTCGATCACCTCGCTGATCTGGTCAATCACGCGGCCGTCGTGGCATTGCCAGCTGCGCCACTGCTTGCCGTAGATCGGCCCCAGATCGCCGTTTTCCAGCGCCCACTCATTCCAGATGCTGACTTTGCGTTCCGCCAGCCAGGTGTTGTCGGTGGAGCCCTTGAGGAACCACAGCAGCTCATAAATGATGCTGCACAGGTGGACCTTCTTGGTCGTCACCAGCGGGAAACCGTCCTGCAGATTGAAACGCATCTGGCGGCCGAACACCGAGCGGGTGCCCACGCCGGTGCGATCACCTTTGTCGAATCCGTTATCGACAACATCCTGCATCAGATCGAGATAGGCTTTCATTGGACGTTTCTCCGATAAGCAAGGAACATCAGGGCGGCGCCGGCGGCAATCATCGGTGCAGAGAGCACCTGCCCCATCGTCAGCCAGTCAAAGGCCAGGTAACCCAACTGTGGATCTGGCTGGCGAACGAACTCCACCAGGAAACGGAAGATGCCATAGCACACCAGAAACAGGCCGGACACTGCCATTTTCGGGCGGGGCCTTGAGGAGAACCACCAGAGAATCACGAACAGGAGTACGCCTTCCAGCGCGAACTGATATAACTGCGACGGGTGCCTGGCAAGGCTGTCTGGCGCCTGCGGAAAGACCATGCCCCAGGCTACGTCTGTCGGTTTTCCCCAGAGTTCGCCGTTTATGAAATTTCCGATTCGCCCGGCACCCAGCCCAACCGGGACCAAGGGCGCGACAAAATCGGCAATTTTCCAGAACCCGGCTCCGGTTTTTCGGCCATACCACCACATGGCCAGCATTACCCCCAGCAACCCGCCATGGAAAGACATACCGCCTTCCCAGACCCGGAGCAACCAGAGCGGGTCCGCTATAAAGGCATCGAAGTTGTAAAACACTACATAGCCAAAGCGGCCACCGAGGATCACACCCAGGGCCATATAGAACAGCAGATCACCCACCTGCTCTTCCTGCAGTGGCGACCAGGGCTTGCGGGACCGAAGACGGCCCAGCCACCAGCCGGCGGCAAACCCGACCAGATAGGTCAGGCCATACCAGTGAATTTTCAACGGCCCAAGGGCGATCGCCACCGGGTCAAACTGTGGATGTTGCAGCATGAATGCTCTCTCAGCTCAGAAGAAACCGTAAACCAACCAGAACCAGCATAATGGCAAAGATGCGCTTGAGCAGACGCCCATCCAGACGATGGGCCAGCCCGGCGCCGATTCGTGCAAAGAACACACTGGTGGCAACCACACCCACCAACGCCGGCAGGTAGATAAAACCAAGACTCAGCTCGGGCAGATCGGGATCCTGCCAGCCGGTCCAGACATTGGCCAGGGCGCCCGCAATTGCAATCGGGAAGCCGCAAGCAGCCGAAGTCGCCACCGCCTGCTGCATTTTGACGTTGCACCAGCTCAAATAGGGTACGGTCAGAGTGCCACCACCAATACCGAAGATGGCCGATGCCCAGCCAATGATACCGCCGGCTGCCCCGAGCCCTGTGGTGCCCGGAACATCCCGCCCCGGCTTCGGATTGACCTCAAGAATCATCTTCAGTGCCACCAGAATGACGAACACCCCGATAATGGTTTCCAGCACCGGGCCACTCAGCATCGCAGCTGTCCAGGCACCAAGCACAGCACCAACCACAATACCAAAAGTCATGGGGCGAAACAGATCCCAGCGTACTGCGCCATGCTGGTGGTGGGTACGTATGGAACTGATGGAGGTAAAGACAATGGTAGCCAGAGACGTCCCCACAGCAAGATGGGCTGCAATCTCCGGGCTGATCCCCTGCAGCCCGAAACTGAAGATCAG
This sequence comes from Marinobacter sp. ST-43, assembly GCF_030541085.1. NCBI lineage: Bacteria > Pseudomonadati > Pseudomonadota > Gammaproteobacteria > Pseudomonadales > Marinobacteraceae > Marinobacter > Marinobacter sp. ST-43. The sequence continues at coordinate 45,820 of NZ_JASSVO010000020.1, read as the reverse complement.
TACCGGCACAATCACCAGACCGCCACCAATGCCAAACAGACCGGCCATGGTGCCCGCCAGTGCGCCCAATAAAAGATACAGTACGATGATGCCTATCATGCTCATGGTTACAGACCACCCCGGCTCAGATCAGGCTGGTATGATACGCAGGAATGCCAGCAACTTCAGCCCACGCATCCAAGGAATTCCGTTCACCCATGTGCCTAATTGCTTTTGCCATCGGCCAGAACCCCCGCTTTCCCCTGGTGGTTGCTGCCAACCGGGATGAATTCTTCCGCCGTCCCACGGCCGCCATGGACTGGTGGCAGGCCGACAGCGGTCAGCATCTGCTGGCCGGGAGAGACCTGGCTTCTGGCGGCACCTGGCTGGCCATCAGCGCGAACGGTCAGGTTGCCGCTGTCACCAATGTGCGGGAGGGTAGCCCGGAAACCGGTCGCTCCAGCCGCGGCGAGCTGCCCGTTCGTGCCCTGGCTGAACCCGCCAGCGTATTGGGCGCTGCTCTGAACAGCGAACCCGATCGGTACGCCGGATTTAACCTGGTGTCTCTGACAGAACGCGGCGGCTGGTATTACAGCAACCGCGACGCGCACCCGGGGCGCCAACTCTTCCGAGGCAGCTTTGGTCTTAGCAATCATCTTTTACAGACACCCTGGCCGAAACTGCTGCGCCTGAGAAAGGCCTTTGCCACCGTGGTTGAAGCTGCGAGCCACCGTACCGAGGACTTGCACAACCAACTCCTGCCTTTGCTTCAGGACACCAGCCCGGCGCCCGACGCCATGCTTCCCGATACTGGCGTAGGCATTGAGACCGAACGATTTCTATCGTCACCGTTCATTGTCGGCAGTGACTACGGCACACGGGCCACTACCATCGTCACACTGGACGCACAGGGCGAAGTCAGGGTGACAGAACAATCCTGGGGACCCAATGCCCAGGCCCTGGAAAAACGGCAGTTCAGCTGGCAGCGATAGCAAACCGACTCTGTTATAATCCGCGCAATTTCCGAAACACCCGACCGGAGGTCGCCCCATGGCCGGCGAGAACACCAGCAGCGCTTCCATAGCCGACTTTGAGAAATCCCTGAACGAACTGGAACAACTGGTTCGTGACCTGGAACAGGGCGAACTGTCCCTGGAACAATCACTGGCGGCTTTCGAGCGCGGCGTCAAGCTGACACGGGAGTGCCAGAGTGCCCTGAAATCCGCCGAACAGCGGGTCGAGCAGCTGGTGCAGAACAGTGACGGCACACTGGAAACCCGGCCTTTCTCAGCAGACGACGAGCAGTGATGGACCATCGCATCCGCCAGGCGGAGGCCTATCTGGACCAGTGCCGCCAACAGGTTGATCGGGAGCTGGACCGCTGCCTTGCCCGCCACGCCACCTCAGAACGGCTCCAGGAAACCATGCGTTACAGCGTTCTGGGCGGCGGCAAACGAGTGCGTCCGGCCCTGTGCATGGCTGCCGCCCGAGCCATGGGCAGCGACGAAAGCACGGCCCTGGCGCCAGCCTGCGCTCTGGAACTGATTCACGCCTATTCCCTGGTCCACGATGACTTGCCGGCCATGGACGATGACGATCTCCGCAGGGGCCGACCGACCGCTCACATTGCCTTTGACGAGGCTTCGGCCATTCTGGCCGGGGACGCGTTGCAAACACTGGCATTTGCGTTGCTGTCCGATGCGCCGGCGTTGTCAGATCGACAACGCGTGACCATGATCTCGGAGCTGGCCCGGGCCAGCGGTCATCAAGGCATGGTTGGCGGTCAGGCCATTGATCTGGAATCCGTTGGGCGACAGCTGAGCGTGGCGCAACTGGAAGCCATGCACCGGCACAAAACCGGCGCCCTGATCGAAGCCAGTGTTCGCCTGGGCGCACTAACCTCTGAAACCGTGACCGAGTGCCAGTTGAGCAACCTGACGGATTACGCCAGCGCACTGGGGCTCGCGTTTCAGGTGCAGGACGATCTTCTGGACATCGAGGGCGACACCGAGATTATCGGCAAGCGCCAGGGCTCCGATGTGGCCAAGGCGAAACCCACGTATCCGGCATTACTAGGTATCGACGGGGCACGCCAGCACCTGGCCCGGCTTCTTGATGAAGCCCTGGTCGCACTGGAGAGCTTCGGCCCGGAAGCCGACACCCTCAGGGCCATGGCTGACTACGTGGTGGCGCGCAGCCACTGAACCATTTACAAGGCCAAAGCATCACCATTTTGTAACAACTGGCCCGGGATGTATGAAACCGGGTCGCCTGTTCCCTTATAATGCCAGCCATAGAACTCACATTCCGATAAAGACCCGAGCTGATGCAGGACACATACATTTTCAGGGAAATCCCGTCGCAGCGGCCCAATACGCCGTTGCTCGACCGGATAGACGTGCCATCCCAGCTGCGTGAGCTGCCAGCGGAGGACTTGCCCCGGCTGGCCAGGGAATTGCGAGCGTTCTTGCTGTGGTCAGTTGGCCAGACCGGTGGTCATTTCGGCGCAGGTCTTGGTGTGCTTGAGCTGACGGTGGCCCTGCACTACGTGTTCAATACCCCCGAAGATCGGCTGGTATGGGACGTCGGCCACCAGGCCTACCCCCACAAGATCCTGACCGGTCGCAAGGAACAAATGGGCAGCATTCGCCGCAAAGGTGGCCTGGCCGGCTTCCCGAAGCGGGCAGAGAGCGAGTACGACACCTTTGGCGTAGGCCATTCCAGCACATCCATCAGCGCGGCATTGGGTATGGCGATCGCCGCCCGGATGCAGAACACCGGCCGCAAGAGCATTGCCGTTATCGGGGATGGCGCCATGACCGCGGGCATGGCTTTTGAAGCCCTGAACCATGCCGGCCACCTTCATGCCGACATGCTGGTGGTACTGAACGACAACGACATGTCGATTTCACGCAACGTCGGCGGGCTTTCCAACTATTTCGCCAAACTGCTCTCCAGCCGTACCTACAATCAGGTTCGCGACAGCAGCAAGAAGGTGCTTAAAGGCACACCTCACCTGATGGCCCTGGCAAAGAAAACCGAAGAACATTTCAAGGGCATGATTGCGCCCGGCACACTGTTTGAGGAGCTGGGATTCAACTATATTGGCCCCATCGACGGTCACGACCTGCCCCTGCTGGTGGAAACCCTGGAGAACATCCGGGAACTGGAAGGCCCGCAGTTCCTGCACGTGGTCACCACCAAAGGCAAAGGCTTTGCGCCTGCCGAAGCGGACCCGATTGGCTACCATGCCATCAACAAGATCGAACCGGTGCCCGCCAGCAAGCCGGAACCGGTGAAGCCGAAACCAGCCAGCCCGAAATACGCCAACATCTTCGGGCAGTGGCTTTGCGATGCCGCCGAGCAGGACAGCCGGGTAGCCGGCATTACCCCCGCCATGTGTGAAGGCTCGGATCTGCTGGCATTTTCAGAGCGCTTCCCGGACCGCTATTTTGATGTCGCCATTGCCGAGCAGCACGCGGTCACCCTGGCGGCTGGCCTGGCCTGCGATGGCGCCAAGCCGGTCGTGGCCATTTACTCAACCTTCCTGCAGCGGGCCTATGACCAGCTGGTGCATGATGTCGCCATCCAGAATCTGGATGTCCTGTTTGCCATTGATCGTGCGGGTCTGGTCGGCGAAGATGGCCCCACCCATGCCGGCGCCTTCGACATCAGCTATCTGCGCTGCATTCCCAACATGCTGGTGATGACTCCGTCGGACGAAAACGAGACCCGGCAGCTGCTTCACACCGGCCTTGAATACTGCGGCCCGGCCGCCGTTCGCTACCCCCGGGGTACCGGGCCCGGTGCCGAAATCCAGCAGCAACTCACCCCGCTGCCCATCGGCAAGGGCCGGCGCGTGCGCGACGGTAGCCGTATCGCCATCCTCAACTTCGGCACCCTGCTGGCGCCGGGGCTGGAGGCTGCGGAAGCCCTGGGCGCCACGGTCGCCGACATGCGCTTCGTCAAGCCTCTGGATGAGGCTCTGGTACTGGAACTGGCGGAAACCCACGACTTGCTGGTCACACTGGAAGAAAACGTTGTTGCCGGTGGCGCCGGCAGCGCGGTGACGGAATTCCTGAATGCCCGCCAGGTCTCCATGCCGGTGTTACAACTGGGGCTACCGGATGCGTTCGTTGAGCACGGTCAGCACAAGGAATTACTGCGGGACTGTGGGCTGGATGCAGACGGTATTCGTCGCAGCATTGCCCGTCGAATGGAGCAGCTCGGATACCCGACAGTGGTGGCTGCTAAATAACTCGGGAAGGAAGGCGGATCAGCACTGATCCGCCAGAGATCCATCAGACCGGGTCGTCGTCCTGGTGGGTTTCCAGCCAGTGCCCCAGCTTGCTCTGCTTGGTGTTCAGGTAGTGCTCGTTGTGCGGGTTGCGGCCCACATGCAAAGGCACGCGCTCGGCAATGTTGATGCCGTAAGATTCCAGCGCCTTCACCTTTCGCGGGTTGTTGGTCATCAAGCGCAGGCTTTTGATGCCCAGGTGTTCAAGCATGTCCTTGCACATGCTGTAATCCCGGAGATCTGCACCAAAGCCCAGGCGCTCATTGGCTTCCACGGTGTCGGCGCCCTGATCCTGCAGACGATAAGCCCTGATCTTGTTCAGCAACCCGATACCACGGCCTTCCTGACGCAGGTACATCAGAATACCCCGACCCTCCCGGGCGATACTGCGCAACGCTTCTTCCAGCTGGTAACCACAGTCACAACGCATGCTGTACAGGGCGTCGCCAGTTAAACATTCGGAGTGGGTTCGTGCCAGCAGTGGTTCTGCGCTATCAATGTCCCCCAACGTCAGCGCCACATGCTCCTTCCCGGTGTCCGGCTCCTCAAAGCCGTGCATATCAAACACACCAAAGGGGGTGGGCAAACGGCAGGTTTCAATGTAACGAACAGCCACTGTGTTTCCTCGTGGTTCGGACAAATTGGGTGGGCATTCTATCATGCGGCTGCTTGCCTGGCGTAGTGTCGACACGGTTCCCCTCCGGTTTATGCGGTACCCGAAAGGTTACGGTCGTTGCCGGGCTTCAGATCATTGGCCTTTGGCCTGCCAGTGGCCGGAGCGGCCGCCTTTCTTTTCCAGCAGACGCAGATTATCGATCACCATACCTTTGTCGACCGCCTTACACATATCGTAAATGGTCAGGGCGGCCACACTCGCGGCCGTCAGCGCTTCCATTTCAACACCGGTCTGACCGGCCAGTTTGCACCGGGTCTCGATCGCCACGGAGGCGCCATCATCGCCAGCCCTCAGTTCGACTTTCACGGAGGTCAGGTTAAGCGCATGGCACAGGGGAATCAGGTCGTGGGTTCGTTTCGCAGCCATGATGCCTGCTATCCTGGCCGTCGCCAGCACATCCCCCTTGGGGTGCTCACCTTCCAGGATCATTCTCAGGGTTTCCGGAGCCATCCGGACACAGGCCTCGGCTCTGGCCTCGCGTTCCGTCACCGCTTTGTCGGTGACATCCACCATTCGGGCTTCGCCCTTGTCATCCAGATGGGTCAGTTTTGTCACAGAAAACTCCGATTGATCTGTTGAAGAGGTTACTTTGGCATGGCCCGGGCCTGGTTGGAATCCGTAATCGCCCCGGGCCACAGATGGCTACCACCAGAAACCGATACCAGCCACGCCCTGGCCACCAAGCGCGCGGGCCCGGGACTGGTGCTCAGGTCCAAGACCTCCGATACCGTAAACCGGCACATTTGCCGTTGCGGCCAACGCCTGAAAAGCAGCCCACCCGATTCCGGGTTGCCCCGGATGGCTGGGCGTCTCCAGTACATTACCCAGGACCACGTAATCCGCCCCCAGGCGCTCTGCGTGGCGCAATTGCTCGGCACTATGACAAGATACACCCAGCCAGCAATCGTCGCTGACAGGGCGCTCTGAATGCCGCTGCGCCTCGCGCCAGGGCAGATGAACGCCTTGGGCTTCTGGCACTGCCCGACACAGGTCTGCCGCCCCATGCAGAATCAACCCGACGCCCCTTTCCCGGCACACGCCCCGAGCCGCTGCTGCCAGCTCCAGGTACGCTGCCCCGGGGAGTGTCGGAGCACGTAACACCACCAGTGAATCCGGCTGCCCCCGGTCGAGAGCGGCGCCGAGTCTGGCCAGGCCTGCCGGCGCATTCTCAATCGTTCCGGTAATCGCAAGCCGGTGGGGCAATCGCAGCGCCCTGATGATAGGCCGGTTGGCGGCGGGAAACTCTTCGTCCTTGAGCGCCTCCGGAGCCAGCCAGCTGACCGGCTGACCTTCTCTGCCCTCCGGCTCGCCCTGAGCCGAGTGGCTTGACCAGACATCAAGAAACACACACTTGTCGCCGTAGTCGTGACGTATGCCAATCAGTGGCTCCATGCTGTCCTCAGTCAGCACCAGCCCGGTCTCTTCGGCGATTTCCCGACACAGGGCCTGCTGGACAGTTTCTCCGGGCTCCACCTTGCCGCCCGGAAACTCCAGCAAGCCCCCCTGATGGGCGGTGTCCGGGCGCCGTGCAATCAGGACACGACCATCGCGAACGATCACGCCCACCGCCACATGAACGGTCTTGCGGGCAGCGGGGCGGCCGTCGGCAGTCTCAGGTACGGTATTCAGCATTGATAGTCACGTAATCATGGGAAAAATCACAGGTCCAGACCGTTTCCCGAACAGTGCCCCGCTTCAGGTCAATGGCAATGGTGATCTCTTCCTGATCCATCACCGCCTGGCCCCGAGCCTCGGAGTAATCGTCGGCGCGACCACCATTGCGCACTAGGCAGACATCGCCCAGGTAGATTTCCAGGGCGTTCAAATCCAGATTCTCCACGCCGGCACGGCCAACGGCTGCCAGGATACGCCCCCAGTTCGGGTCTGAGGCGAACAGGGCTGTTTTTACCAGCGGGGAGTGCGCCACGGTGTAGGCCACATCCAGCGCTTCTTGCTGGTTGGCTGCGCCACTGACATCGATGGTCACAAATTTGGTGGCGCCCTCTCCATCCCGGACAATGGCGTGGGCCAGTTCCAGGTACACCTCCTGCAGGGCCGCCCGCAATACCGGCAGCAGCGGGCTATCGGCGGTAATTTCAGGCCCGCCATACTGGCCGCTGGCCATCAGCATGCAGGCATCATTGGTGGAGGTGTCGCCATCAATGGTAATGCGGTTAAAAGACTTCTCGCCAAGCTCAGAAGCCAGCGTTTGCAAAACCTCCGGCGCCAGACGGGCATCGGTGGCGATAAAGCCGAGCATGGTGGCCATGTTGGGGCGAATCATACCCGCGCCCTTGCTGATTCCGGAAATGGTTACCCGGTGGCCATCCAGATCCAGCTGCCGCGAAGCGCCTTTAGGGCGGGTATCGGTGGTCATGATGCCGGATGCCGCCTCTGCCCAGCGGTCTTCCCGGGTGTCGGCCAGAGCCGCAGGCAGCGCACTGACGATCTTGGCAACCGGCAATGGCTCTCCAATCACCCCGGTAGAGAACGGCAATACCTGGCTGGCAGAAATGCCCGCCTCTTTCGCCAGCGCCTCACAGCAGGCCGCGGCGTCCGCCAGGCCCCGTTCGCCGGTACCGGCGTTGGCATTGCCGGTATTGATCAGCAGATAGCGCGGAACCTCCTGGGACAGGTGACGGCGGCTGAGCACCACTGGGGCCGCACAGAACTGGTTGCGGGTAAAAATACCCGCTACGCGGGTTTCCGGCGCCAGTTCAAACACCACGATGTCTTTTCTGCCGGGCTTCTTGATCCCCGCACTGGCAATGCCCAGCTTGATTCCCGCCACCGGGAAGAAATCGGGTAAGGTTCCGGGACCTACCGCCATGCCTGTCTCCTTGATTTTTCCTGATCTTCAAACGACAGAACCCGCAAGCGCCAGCGTACTGGCGAATTGCGGGTTCTGGTTTCCGGCTACTCGGTGGCTGGTCAGCTCACCTTTCCGCAGCACTGCTTGTACTTTTTGCCAGACCCGCAGGGGCAGGGCTCGTTTCGGCCGACCTTGCGCTCCTGGCGGACAAAGGTCTCCGGGGTGGTCTGCTGGCCCTGCTGGCCACCGTCACCCTCCCCTTCTGCCTGGGCGGCACTGGCCTGCTCGTGGCGGAGTTTGGCGCGAGCCATTTCCCGCTCCAGCTCTTCCTTGCGTCGACGTTCAATTTCCGCCATTTCTTCCTGACTCTGAACCCGCACGTGGCAGAGTACCCGGGTAACGTCACGCTTCATGGTATCGAGCATGGTTTCGAACAGGTTAAACGCCTCGCGCTTGTATTCCTGCTTCGGGTTCTTCTGGGCGTAGCCACGCAGATGGATACCCCGGCGCAGGTGATCCATGTTGGACAAGTGCTCCTTCCACAGGGTATCGAGCACCTGCAGGAACACCTGCTTCTCAAACTTGCGCATGGCCTCGGCACCGGCCACTTCTTCCTTGGCCTTGTACTCAGCCACGATGGCGTCGAGAATCTTCTGGCGAAGATTGTCTTCATACAGTTTGTTGTCGTCCTTCAGCCATTGCTGGATGGGCAGCTCAATCGCCATCTCGGACTGCAGCTGAGCCTCCAGCCCCTGCACATCCCACTGCTCGGGCATGCTTTGCGGCGGAATAAACTCACTGACCACCGAATCCACCACGTCTTCACGGATGGTATCGATCATCTCGGAAATGTCGTTGGACGCCATCACCTCGTTACGCTGCTCGTAGATGACCGTACGCTGATCGTTGGCCACATCGTCGTATTCAAGCAGCGTTTTACGCATATCGAAGTTACGGCCTTCGACCTTGCGCTGCGACTTTTCAATAGCATTGGTGACCATCCGGTGCTCGATGGCTTCACCTTTCTTCATGCCCATGGCCTGCATCAGATTCTTCACGCGCTCCGGCGCAAAGATCCGCATCAGGTTGTCTTCCAGCGACAGGAAGAATCGGGAGGAACCCGGATCGCCCTGGCGACCGGCACGACCGCGGAGCTGGTTATCAATCCGGCGGGATTCGTGGCGCTCGGTACCGATGATGTGCAGGCCGCCGGCGTCCAGTACCTGGTTGTGGCGCTCAGTCCACTCCGCCTTCATGCGAGCCACTTCCTCTTCCGAGGGATTATCCAGGGCTGCGACTTCATATTCCCAGTTACCACCGAGGACAATATCGGTACCCCGACCCGCCATGTTGGTGGCAATGGTAACCGCACCCGGCCGCCCGGCCTGGGCAATAATCAGGGCTTCGGATTCGTGCTGTTTGGCGTTCAGGATCTTATGGTCAATGCGCGCATTCTTCAACAGCATGGACAGAAGCTCGGAGGCCTCGATGGACGCGGTGCCCACCAGAATGGGCCGACCCTCTGCAGTCACATCCTTGATTTCATCAATGATGGCGTGGAATTTCTCTTCCTGGGTCAGGTACACCAGGTCGTTGTAATCAATCCGCTGGATCGGCTTGTTCGGCGGAATCACCACTACGTCCAGGCCGTAGATCTGGCGGAATTCGAAGGCTTCGGTATCGGCGGTACCGGTCATACCGGCCAGCTTGTCATAGAGACGGAAATAGTTCTGGAAGGTCGTCGAGGCCAGCGTCTGGCTTTCGGCCTGAATCTTGAGCCCTTCCTTTGCTTCAATCGCCTGATGCAGACCTTCGCTCCACCGGCGACCGGGCATGGTCCGGCCAGTGTGTTCGTCTACGATCACCACCTGACCGCCCTGGACAATGTAATCCACGTCTTTCTGGAACAGGTGATGGGCACGGAGCGCCGAGTGTACATGGTGCAGCAGGCTCAGGTTGGCAGCCGAATACAGGCTTTCGCCCTCTTTCAGCAGGCCCTGGCCAAGCAGCAGATCTTCGACCTTCTCATGGCCGGATTCCGTCAGTTCAACCTGGCGGGATTTTTCGTCAATGGTGAAGTCACCGGAGGATTCACCTTCCTCGCTGACCTCGCCCTTCTCAAGACTCGGCACCAGGGCATTGACGGCCTGATACAGTTTGGATGAATCCTCAGCGGCACCGGAAATAATGAGCGGTGTACGGGCCTCGTCGATCAGGATGGAATCCACTTCGTCGACAATGGCGAAGTTTAGACCGCGCTGAACCTTGTCCTCAATGCTGAAGGCCATGTTGTCGCGCAGGTAGTCGAAACCGAACTCGTTATTGGTGCCATAGGTGATATCGGCCTGATAGGCGGCACGTTTTTCTTCCTGTGGCTGACCAGACGCCACGACCCCCACCTGCATGCCCAGGAAGCGGTACAGTTTGCCCATCCACTCGGCATCACGCCGGGCCAGGTAATCGTTCACGGTCACTACGTGCACGCCTTTACCGGGAAGCGCATTCAGGTAGACCGCGGCGGTTGCCACCAGCGTTTTACCTTCACCGGTCTTCATTTCGGCAATTCGACCTTCGTGCAGGGTCATGCCCCCGATGAGCTGGACATCGTAGTGACGCATGCCCATCACCCGGCGGCTGGCCTCGCGCACCGTGGCAAAGACTTCCGGCAGCAGGCTGTCCAGCGCTTCGCCTTCATCAAGCCTGCGCCGGAACTCAGCAGTCTTGCCTTGCAACTCGGTGTCAGACAACGCGCCAAACTGTTCTTCAAGTTCATTGATGCGCGTGACAACTTTGCGCATCCTCTTGATTTCTCTGGCGTTCTTACTGCCGAACATCTTGGTTGCAAGCTTTGTGAACATAGACCACTGCTTCTTCAGTTAAACGGAGGAAGCCGGCATTCTAACCTTATTTGGCGACAGGACAAAAGGCGGGGTTCACGGGAATGGAATCAGCGGCTTGCGCGCTGGATGTATTTCACGGGATTTTCGGATTTACCATTACGGATAACTTCAAAATGCACATGGGGGCCGGTGGACCGGCCGGTGCTGCCCATCAGTGCAACAACCTGGCTTTTCTGCACCACATCCCCAACCTTAACCTTGATGGCCTTGGCGTGGGCATACCGGGTAACCAGGCCGTCGCCATGGTCGATTTCAACCAGATTTCCGTAGCCATAGCGCTCGTCGGCCCAGGTTACAACACCAGCCGCCACGGCAATAATGTCGCTGCCTTCCTTGCCTGCCAGATCAACACCGGCATGCCAGGTACGTTTTCCGGTAAAAGGATCCGAGCGGTATCCGTATTTGGACGAGAGCCAGCCCCAGGTGATCGGCCGCCCCTGCACATAGAGCTCATCTTCCAGCTTTTTGCGGGAAGCGACTTTATCGAGCAGGCGCAGTTGCTTTTCGCGATCGTTGATCTGCTGTTCCAACTGATTGATCATGTCCGTCAGCTCGGGAGCCGTGTAGGAATCCCCGGGTAGCACATCTTCTTCGGGGCCACCAACCGCTGCCGGCTTGTCAAAATTGAATTCATCGCTGGCGACCATGCCCGTTTCCACGAATCGCTGGCCGAGCGCATCCAGGCGCAGCAGACGACCCTGAATCTGGCCCAGCCGAAGGGTCAGTGCATCAATCTGCTGCTGCACGTTCTCACGAACCCGGGCGACTTCGTCCTTCTGATCTTGCAGCCTTTCTTTCCAGCCGGCCACAAGCTCAGACTCGGTGGGTTGCCGAGCTTCAAACTGACTGATCGCCACCTGATAGCCAGCCCATCCGGCTGCCGCCAGCGTGGCCAACACCAGAAAGACCAGGCCACACAACAGCGGCCCATTCAGCGGTATTGCCCTGGACTGACCGTGACGTTTGCCTACGAAAATTACGTTCATATCGTCTTTCGGTTTCATTGTTGAGCCGCAACCGTATCCCTGTAGTGCTGCGACCCGGAAATATTCCGAGCGGGTCTGCTATCCTTGGCAACAACTACGTACTGAATAATCGCAGCGCCCGGTAGACTCTCTCACTCGTGACAATGTAAAACGAGAGTAACAATGGCGCTACGCACAAAGCGTGCCGAAGTGTAACCAATCGTAAACAGGCTCGTCGAGAAAAAAGCGACCATGACGGAAAAAAATGATCAAAAAATGATCTTCGGCAAAGGATCGGCTGGCAACAATACGCTCAAAGAGCTGATGTCCAAAGCCGAACTGCACCTACAGGCCGAACAACTGGTACTCGCGGCCATTCCCGCAGAACTGTCCGAGGCTACCCGATTCGTCAGCTGTCGGGAGGGGGAACTGGTGCTGTCCACTAATAATGCGAGCAAAGCCACGCGACTGCGCTTCCGCCAGCACGAGATCATGTCGGCACTGAGGGAGAATGAACTGTTCCGCTACGTCTGGAAGGTCAGAATCAAGGTCAGCCCACCCAGATTCGCCAGCCGACGCAAACCGGTAAAAGAGCCGCTCAGCAAAGAAAATGCCCGGCTCCTCCAGGAGGAAGCCGGGCACACGAAGGATAAAGCTCTACGCGAGGTTCTCGAAAAACTCGCCAGCCACGTCCGGGATTAAGGCTTCCCGCCTTAACCCGCCGCCAGCACAGGTTTCATGTAAGAGATAGGTGCAGTGGCTTCATCATCGAAGGTCACTACTTCCCATGCATCTTCTTCTGCCCTGAGCTTGCGCAGCAGCTTGTTGTTCAGGTCGTGACCTGATTTGATACCACGGAACTCACCAATCAGGCTGTTGCCCAACAGATAGAGATCGCCGATGGCATCCAGTACCTTGTGCTTGACGAACTCGTCATCGTAGCGGAGACCGTCCTCATTGAGGATCTTGTAGTCGTCCACCACAATCGCATTATCCACGCTGCCACCCAGTGCCAGGTTCATCGCCCGCAGCTTTTCGATATCGCGCATGAACCCGAAGGTTCTGGCCCGGGACACTTCCTTCACAAAGGAGGTGCTGGAAAAGTCCACGGTCGCTGTCTGGGCACGGCCCTTGAAGACCGGGTGATCGAAATCAATCCCGAAGCTCACCTTGAAGCCTTCAAACGGCAGGAAGGTAGCTTTTTTGTCGCCCTCTTCCACAGTGACTTCGCGCTTGATGCGGATAAAACGCTTGGCCGCTTCCTGCTCGGAGATACCGGCAGACTGAAGCAGGAACACGAACGGCCCGGCAGAGCCATCCATGATCGGCACTTCTGCAGCGCTGAGTTCGACAAAACAGTTGTCGATGCCGAGACCAGCCATGGCGGAGAGCAGATGCTCTACCGTCGCCACACGGACACCGTCTTTTACCAGCGTCGTGGACAGCATGGTCTCACCCACATTCTCCGCACAGGCACGGATTTCGACCATCGGGTCGAGGTCCGTGCGGCGGAAGATGATCCCCGTGTCGACGGGTGCTGGCTTCAGGGTCAGGTATACCTTTTCCCCGGAATGCAGGCCAACACCGGTCGCGCGGATGGTGTTTTTGAGTGTCCGTTGTCTGATCATCGGTTCATTATTCCGTCACAAAAAGTCGATATTCTGAACAAAAAACTGCCCGGAGAATATCAGAATTCAAGACTGAGTACCATTTAACCAACATGACTTTACTTAACTTTTGCAATAGTCATGAGCTATGGCGCATCAGCTCAACTTAGGCGGAAGCTTATGCTTTCTGATTCACAGTAAAGCCAGCCCTGCCACGGTTGAAACAGATTATCAATCAGCCTGCCGGCGAAGGAATGCGGGAATATCGAGATAGTCCACGCCCTGTTCTTCGCTTTCTTTGCTCTGATCCAGCGCCACATTACCCTGGGCAACCGCACGACGACGCAACACGGCCGGGCGATCCAGCTGGTTGTAATCGGTCTTGCCATCGAGGGTACGGGTGTTGTCCACCACCTTGGTCGGCTTCTCGCGCTCGCCACCCAGGCCAGTCGCCACAACAGTAACCTTGAGCTCGTCGGTCATTTCCGGATCGATCACGGTACCGACCACCACAGTGGCTGAATCGGACGCGAATTCGCGCACAATGTCGCCCACTTCGGAGAACTCGCCCAGATTCAGGTCCATACCAGCGGTGATATTGACCAGAATACCCTTGGCACCCTGCAGGTTGATATCTTCGAGCAGCGGGCTGCGAACCGCGGCTTCTGCGGCTTCACGGGCACGATTCTCGCCGGTGGCGCGACCGGTACCCATCATCGCCATGCCCATCTCGGACATAACCGTTTTCACGTCGGCAAAGTCGACGTTGATCATACCGTTGCGGGTAATCAGGTCAGCAATGCCCTGAACCGCACCCAGCAACACATCATTGGCGGAGGCAAAGGCATCCAGCAGGCTGGTTTTCTTGCCCATGACTGCCAACAGCTTTTCATTGGGAATGGTAATCAGGGAGTCAACGCTCTCTTCCAGTTCCTTCAGACCGGCTTCAGCCACGCTCATGCGCTTGCCGCCTTCAAACTGGAATGGCTTGGTAACCACCGCAACCGTAAGGATACCCAGCTCACGGGCAACTTCAGCAACCACGGGGGCTGCTCCGGTGCCGGTACCGCCACCCATGCCGGCGGTGATGAACACCATATCGGAGCCGCTCAGAGCTTCGGCAATACGGTCGCGATCTTCCAGTGCAGACTGGCGACCGACTTCCGGATTGGCACCCGCACCCAGGCCCTTCGTGATGTTGCCACCCAGCTGAATAATCTGACGTGCGTCCAGGTCCTTCAGGGCCTGGGCATCTGTGTTGGCGCAGATAAATTCAACGCCTTCCACGTCGCTGTTGAGCATGTGACGAACGGCGTTGCCACCGCCACCGCCAACACCGACGACCTTGATAACTGCGTTCTGCTGAACATTATCAACGAGTTCAAACATTTCCCCTACTCCTTCGTGCTGTGTCCGGCCTTTCCAGGCCGGTTGCTTCAATCGTTGTGTTTTTTTCGAGAGACCTTCGTGTACTGCAACCGGAACACCGTCAGAAATGACCGGTGAACCAGGCTTTCATGCGCTCAACCAGCGAGGGAGCCTCCTCCCCCTTGAGCACCGGCGCCCGGCCAAGATCCATTTGCCGGAAGCCATGGATCAACAATCCGACGCCAGTGGCGTATATCGGGTTGTTGACCACTTCCGTCATACCGGAAACCGCCTGCGGACAGGCCAGTCTTACCGGCATGTGGAAGATTTCTTCAGCCAGCTCCACCACCCCTTCCATGGTGGACGAGCCGCCTGTAATCACGATGCCTGCCGGGATCAGATCCTCGAACCCGGACCGGCGTAACTCAGACTGCACCAGCGTGAACAGCTCCTCATAGCGGGGCTCAACGACCTCCGCCAGAGCCTGACGCGAAAGATCCCGCGGAGCCCGGTCTCCCACGCTGGGAACCTTGATGGTTTCTTCCGCACCCGCCAGTTGGGTCAGGGCGCAGGCGTACTTGATCTTGATTTCCTCGGCATTCTGGGTGGGCGTGCGCAACGCCATGGCAATGTCGTTGGTCACCTGGTCACCGGCGATCGGGATGACTGCGGTATGGCGAATTGCCCCGCCCGTGAACACGGCAATGTCGGTTGTACCACCACCGATATCCACCACACAGACGCCCAATTCTTTTTCATCCTCGGTCAGGATGGCGTGGCTGGAAGCCAGTTGTTCCAGAATGATGTCGTCCACTTCCAGCCCACAGCGCTTGACACACTTCTCGATGTTCTGGGCTGCATTCACGGCACAGGTCACCAGGTGCACCTTGGCCTCGAGCCGCACACCTGACATCCCCATCGGTTCCTTGATACCTTCCTGGTTATCGATGACGAACTCCTGAGGCAGGATGTGCAGGATTTTCTGGTCCGCCGGAATCGCCACCGCCTGGGCAGCGTCAATCACCCGGTCAATATCCGCCTGGGTGACTTCCCGGTCTCGGATCGCCACGATGCCGTGGGAATTCAGGCTCTTGATGTGGCTGCCAGCAATACCGGCGTACACCGAATGAATGCGACACCCCGCCATCAGTTCAGCCTCTTCGACTGCGCGCTGAATGGCCTGTACCGTGGTTTCAATGTTCACCACTACACCGCGCTTGAGCCCCCGGGACGGGTGTGAACCGATACCGACTACTTCGATGGTTCCATCCATCTTGCGCTTGCCGACTATCGCCACCACCTTGGAGGTTCCAATATCCAGGCCGACAATCATGTTTTCCGTTTCAACCGATGACATGTGTTTCACCAAACCCCAGGTTCGTAGTAATCGTTATCAGGATTTCGGAGCAGCCTGAGCCACGTCCGTCTTCCACTGCACCGCTACCCCGTTCGAGTAGCGGACATCTATCCGGCTGACCTCATCAACCCGCGAGGCCAGACGGTTCTCATAAACGGTGATAAAGCGTTCAAACCGTTGTTCTACCTGATCTCGCCCCAGCACCACTTCGATGCCATTGCTGAGAGTCAGGGTCCAGGCGCCACGTTGCTCCAGCGCCAGTCCGGCAAAACCCAGGCCATATCCCACCAACTGCTCGCTCATGGTCCGGGCCATACCGATCACGTCCCTGACCCGCTCATCCGGCCCAGCCAGACGAGGCAGCTTTCCGGCCACCTCCGGATTCGGCGGCGAGAACAGTTCGCCTGAACGGCTCACCAGTCGACCATCGGTCCAGTAGGCCAATGGCTTCTTTTCCCGAATATCGATTTCAAGACGGCCTGGCCAGACTCGCTTTATCGCTGCCGACGCCACCCAGGGGCGCCGTTCCAGTTCAGCCTTGATGTCAGCCAGATCGGTGGCGAAATAGCTTTTGCCAATCCAGGCGCCGGCCGCTCGCTCAATAGCCGTCTGGCTGTCGCCAACAAATTCGCCCCGCACATCCACCGCCAGGATCTGCTGATCCATGGCGGTCAGCATCCGGTCCGTTGCCCAGGGCACCATGGCGGCCAGAAGTACCACCGTTGCGCCCAGGCCGACCTGCAACCAGGGTACGGCCGACAGCACAGCTTTCAACACACCAAACCGGTCCCGCTCAGGCCCGACAGAGGTTGCCCCCCGGCGGCGTGGCGGTTCGGGCGGTACCGCCCGGCTCCGGATCAGCAACGTCTCAAGCATCGATGCCCTCCGCCAGCGTATCCCTGAGAATTCGCACCACCAGTTCTTCAAAACTGATGCCGGCCGCCTTTGCAGCCATCGGCACCAGGCTGTGGTCCGTCATACCGGGAACCGTGTTCACCTCAAGCAACCAGAACTCACCGGTCCGGTCCTGCATGATGTCGACCCGTCCCCAGGTGCGACAGCCCAGCACCCGGAAGGCATCCAGGGCCAGATGCTGCAATCTCAATTCGTCATCCGGCGCCAGACCACAGGGAATACGGTACCGGGTATCGTCCGCCAGGTACTTGGCGTCATAGTCGTAAAAGGCGTGATCGGTGCTCAGGCCAATCGCCGGTAACGCTTTGTCCTGTAGCAGGCTGACGGTAAACTCCGGCCCTTCGATCCACTGCTCTACCAGCACCAGATCATCCAGCCGGGCTGCCGCCTCATAGGCTTCAGCCAGCTCTGCCGCGCTGCTCACTTTACGGATACCGATACTCGAACCTTCGTGGGCCGGTTTCACACTCAGGGGCGCCCCCAGTGCCGTCACAATGTCCTCGGCCTCGCTCACGGAGGTCATGGCACGAAATGCCGGCGTAGGCAGCCCACAACCTTCGAACACATACTTGGTGCGCAATTTGTCCATGGCCAGTGCCGAT
The DNA here is from genome assembly GCF_030541085.1 of Marinobacter sp. ST-43. Taxonomy (NCBI): domain Bacteria; kingdom Pseudomonadati; phylum Pseudomonadota; class Gammaproteobacteria; order Pseudomonadales; family Marinobacteraceae; genus Marinobacter; species Marinobacter sp. ST-43. The sequence goes on along the minus strand of NZ_JASSVO010000020.1, from coordinate 28,342 downwards.
GCCAGCACTTCACTGCCGGTATAGGGAATGCCTGCCTGCCCAAGGATCGCCTGAAGGGTCCCGTCTTCGCCACCACGGCCATGAAGGGCAATGAACACGCGATCGAAATCGGGTTCGTCCACGGTCCGCAGCAGACAGCCCCGAATGTCCCGGCCAACCGCATCAATACCCGCCGATTGCAGCGCTGCCAGCACGGCTTTGCCACTTTTCAGGGATACTTCCCGCTCGGCGGAATCGCCCCCCATGAACACAGCCACGCGCCCCAGTGCCCGAACCAGTTCGGGGGGGGCCTGATACGGCTGAATGTCGTTGTGGGTCAGATCACTCACTTGCCTTGACTCCTGCTGCTGCCAGCCTTGCTGCTACGCCACCGATATCGCCGGCCCCCTGGGTGATCAACAGATCACCATCCTGCAGGACATTGGCCAGCAGACTCTCGATTTCACGGTTATCTTCAACGAACACGGGTTCTACCTTGCCCCGCTGCCGGATGCTCCGGCACAAAGCCCGCCCGTCTGCTCCCGGAATAGCCGGCTCACCCGCGGAATACACATCCATCAGCAACAGTCCATCCACTTCGGACAATACCCGCACGAAATCCTCATATAGATCCCGTGTCCGGGTATACCGGTGTGGCTGATACAGCATCACGATCCGGCGCTGGGGCCAGGCTTCGCGGGCAGCCCGGATAACGGCCTCCACCTCGGTGGGGTGGTGGCCGTAGTCGTCCACCAGCGTCGCTGCTGCTTTCGGTGTCTGATACTCGCCATACACCTGGAACCGACGGCCAACACCGGCAAATCCAGCCAGCCCGCGGCAGATGGCCTGGTCGTCCACCCCTTCATCGGTCGCCACGGCAATCGTTGCCAGGGCGTTCAGAACGTTGTGACGACCCGGCATTTTCAGCTCCACCTGGAGATCCGGCCGACCACCAGGGCGACGCACCAGGAACCGGGTCTTCAGACCATCAGAGGTAATGTTCTCCGCCCGGTAATCAGCATCAGGATTGTCGATGCCATAAGTGATAATGGCCCGGGAAATGCGTGGAATGATCTCCTGAACGTAGTCGTCGTCCACGCACATAACCGCAACACCGTAAAACGGCAGGTTGTGCAGGAAGTCCACGAAGGTCTGCTTTAGCTTTTCGACATCCCCACCGTAGGTGTCCATGTGGTCAGCTTCAATGTTGGTGACCACAGAAATAACCGGTGTCAGATGCAGGAACGACGCATCGCTTTCGTCGGCTTCTGCCACCAGGTAACGGGAACCACCCAACTGGGCATTGGTTCCGGCGCTGTTGAGTTTGCCACCGATCACAAAGGTGGGGTCCAGTCCGGCCTCTCCCAACACGGAGGCAATCAGGCTGGTGGTTGTGGTTTTGCCGTGGGTACCGGCCACAGCGATACCATGGCGATAGCGCATGATCTCCGCCAGCATCTCGGCCCGGGGTACAATCGGTACCCGCCGTTCACGGGCAGAGACCACTTCCGGGTTGTCGCCGGCAACGGCCGAAGACACTACCACCACGTCGGCCAGATCGGTGTTTTCGGCGCGATGACCGATGTACACATCGACATCCATTGCCCGCAGGCGCGCAGTAACAGCACTGTCCCGGATATCAGAGCCAGATACGTCATAGCCCTGGTTCTTCAGGACTTCGGCGATACCGCTCATCCCGGCACCACCGATCCCGACAAAATGGATGCGGCGGATCCGGCGCATTTCCGGCACCTGATAGACCAGTGGCGGATTGGTTGCATCAGCCATTGGCGGCCTCCAGACAGTAATTCACGACTCTCTCCGTTGCATCAGGGCGGGCCAGCGAGCGGGCGGCCTTCGCCATGGTCAGAATTCGTTTTCGATCTGTTGCCAGATCTTTCAGGGTTTCCGCCAGCACCTCCGGGTTCAGCTTTGGCTGCGGAACCAGAATGGCCGCCCCGGCTTTCACCATGTGCTGGCCGTTCCGGGTCTGGTGGTCATCGACCGCGTGGGGGAATGGCACCAGCACCGCGCCAATTCCCGCCGCACAGAGCTCAGACACCGTCAGCGCTCCGGCACGGCAGATCACCAGATCAGCCCAGCCATAGGCCTCCGCCATATCGCGGATAAAGGGCTCAATGCTGGCACTGACTCCGGCTTCGTCGTAGGCCGCCCGGGCCGCCTCGAGATTCTTCTCACCGCATTGATGCCGAACATCCGGGCGATCAGCCTCCGGCATCAGCGCCAGGGCCCGGGGCAGCTGCTGATTGAACACCTGGGCTCCCAGGCTGCCACCAACAACCAACACCCGGAGCCTGCCACTTCGGCCCGCCAATCGTTGTTCGGGGGCGTCCATCGACGCCACTTCGCCCCGCACCGGATTGCCAGTACAGCGGGTAACCGTCTGGTCACCAAAACTGTCAGGAAACGCCTCAAGCACCGTTTCGGAAAAACGTGTGAGCCAACGGTTAGTCATTCCAGCGATGGCGTTCTGTTCATGAATCACCAGCGGCTTGCGCATCAGCCAGGCGGCAATACCACCCGGCCCGGTGACAAAACCGCCCATACCTACCACGCAGTCGGGGCGGATCCGGCGCAAATGGGTGTAGGCTTCGCCCAGGGCGCGCATCAACCGGAACGGTGCCAGCAGCAGCGCCAGCTTGCCTTTACCGCGCAGGCCGGAAATGTGAATGAGCGACAGCGGAATATCGGTGTCTCCAATCAGACGTTCTTCCATGCCGCCGCTGGCCCCGAGCCAGTGCACCTCGTGCCCCCGTTGCTGCAACGCGCGGGCTGTGGCCAACGCAGGAAACACATGGCCGCCGGTGCCGCCAGCCATCATCAGGAAGCGACGGCGAGGTGAATCAGTCATACACTGCTCCTCCTTTGCGTCCGCTGCTCTTTGTTTCCGATGCCACCCTGGCCCGATCCTGCCGCTCCAGCTCTACCCGGGCGATAACCGCGATACCAATGCAGGTAACCATCAGGCTGGAGCCGCCATAACTGACCAGCGGCAAGGTCAAGCCTTTGGTTGGCAGGAGCCCAGTACTCACCGCCATGTTGATGCCCGCCTGCAATCCGATCAGCAGCGTGATGCCGTAGCTGAAACAGGCGCCGAACGCCATGCCGGCTTTCTCCGCACGCCGGGCAATCACCAGGCCACTGACCACCAGCGCCGCAAACAGGCCGAGCACCACCAGCGCTCCAAGCAAACCGAACTCCTCGGCAATAATCGCGTAGATAAAGTCCGTATGGGCCTCTGGCAGGAAGAACAGTTTCTGTACCGAGTTCCCCAGGCCAACGCCCACCCACTCGCCTCGACCAAAGGCAATCAGCGACTGAGTGAGCTGATAACCACTGTCGAACTGGTCTTTCCAGGGGTCGAGATAGCTGACCACCCGCTTCAATCGATACGGTTGGGTGACCACCAGAATCGTACCCAGCGCCGCCAGTACGCCAATCAATGGCATGAACCGGCTAAGCCTCACGCCACTCAGAAAAATCATGCCGGCCGCCGCCGTCACCAGCACCACCGTTGCGCCGAAGTCGGGCTGGATAACCAGCAACACCGATGCCACGCCCAAAACTCCCAGGGGTTTCAGGAAGCCCGGCCAGGTATGGAGCAGTTCTTCCCGCCGACGGACCACATAACCGGCCAGGTAGGCTATGAGGCAGAGCTTGGCGACTTCAGACACCTGAACATTGAACAGCCCCATGGGAATCCACCGGGTAGAACCATTAACCGTGCGGCCGAGCGGCGTCAGTACCAGCACCAATACCAGAAGGCCAATGCCCAGCAGCAGCCATCCGCTGCGCTCCCACCAGGATACCGGCACGTTGACAGCAACAAGAGCCGTGGCACAGCCAAGACCGGCGAACAGGATCTGGCGAATAACGTAGTGGTAACTGTTGCCCAACGTGGCGGCCGCCATGTCCATCGACGCTGACGAAATCATCACCACACCAGTCACCAGCAAGGCCACGGAGGTAATAATCAGCACCGGCAGCGGCTGCAACTCACCCGCCATACCCTGATAATGAGGAACGCTGACGCCTGCCTGCATCACAGCCCCTCCACCAAAGCGCGGAACTGCTCGCCGCGATCGTTGTAATCCTGGAACATGTCAAAGCTGGCACAGGCTGGAGACAACAGCACCCGATCGCCCGGCTCAGCCGCCTGGCGGGCAAGGCTGACCGCCTCTTGCAGTGACGTTGCGCGATACTGCGGCACTGACACGCCTACCGCCTCGGATATCTTGCCGGCATCGCGTCCAATCAGCACCAAGGCACGACAGCATGCGGCCACCGGCTCTGCGAGCGGCTGAAAATCCGCGCCTTTGCCATCTCCGCCTGCAATCAGGATCACCTTGCCTGAATCCGGCACCAGGCTTTCAATGGCGGCTACCGTGGCACCAACATTGGTACCTTTGGAATCATTGATGTAATCCACGCCATTCAGGTTGCGGACGAATTCACAGCGATGGGGCAGCCCCCGGAAGCTGCGGGCCACCTCCAGCATCGGCTCCATGGCCAGGCCAGCCGCATGCCCCAGCGCCAGGGCGGCCATCACGTTGCTGATGTTATGCCTGCCCATCAACTGGAGTTCACTGGCCAGCAAAAGGTTATCCAGGCCCCAGGTAATCCAGGTGCCCTGGTCATCATCCCGGGTACTGAAGGTCTCCGGATTCACCCGGTTAAAGCCAAAACACAGAAACCTCAGGGTATCCCGAGCCATGGGCGTGCTCAGGGCATCGTCGAGGTTCACGATGGCATTTTTGCAGCCACGGTAGATCCGTTGTTTGGCCTGGAAATACGCCATCTTGTCCGGGTACCGGTCCATGTGATCATCGCTGACATTCAGGACAGTGGCCGCCAGAGCCCCGAGTTCTTCGGTGGTCTCCAGCTGAAAACTCGACAGCTCCAGCACATAGAGATCCGCACCCTGGTCCAGCAAATCCAGCGCGGGCGTACCGATATTACCGCCCACCTGCACATTGCGGCCCGCAGCTCGTGCCATTTCCCCTACCAGGGTTGTTACCGTGGTTTTGCCGTTAGAGCCGGTGATGGCAATAATCGGCGCGTCGGCCGCATCGGCGAATAAATCGATGTCGCCGCGAATCCGGGCGCCCCTGGCCGCCGCACCGGCAATCGCCGGCTCTGCAATACTGATTCCCGGGCTGACTATCAGCTCATTGAAACCGGCAAACAGCTCCTCATCAAACTCGCCCAGGTAAATCGGGACGTCTGGCCAACCGGCCTTCAGCTCATCCAGGCCTGGTGGCTGAAGGCGACTATCAGCCACAGCAATCTCACGCCCCTGCCCGGACAGGTAACGCACGCAGGAAAGCCCGGTCTTACCGAGCCCTACGATTAACGTGCGACGATCCGAAACAATGACACTCATAGCCGTAGCAATTTCCTATCGGATTTTCAGACTGGCCAGGCCAATCAGAACGAGAACAACAGTAATAACCCAGAACCGGACAATGACTCGTGGCTCGGGCCAGCCTTTCAATTCAAAATGATGGTGCAGCGGCGCCATCCGGAAGATCCGCCGACCCGTGAGCCGGAATGAGGCCACCTGCAGAATCACAGAAATGGTTTCCATCACGAACACGCCGCCCATGATGAACAACACAATTTCCTGCCGGACGATGACAGCCACTGTGCCCAGGGCGGCTCCCAGGGCAAGGGCACCGACATCGCCCATGAATACCTGCGCCGGGTAAGTGTTGAACCACAGGAACCCGAGCCCTGCACCCACCAGGGCTCCGCAGAAAATGATCAGCTCACCGGTTCCGGGCAGATGCGGAATCAGCAGGTAATTGGCGAACTGCGCATGGCCCGAGAGGTAAGCAAAGATGGCCAGAGCCCCCGCCACCATGACGGTTGGCATGATAGCCAGACCATCCAGGCCGTCTGTCAGATTTACCGCGTTGCTGCTACCAACAATCACGAAGTAGGTCAGCAGAATGAACAACACCGGCCCGAGGGTCAGCGAGACATTTTTCAGGAACGGCAGATAAAGCGAGGTTTCCTGGGGCAGTGAAGCAGTGACATAGAGCACGATCGCGGCCGTGGCCCCGATCACCGACTGCCAGAAGTATTTCCAGCGTGCCGGCAGGCCCCGGGGATTGCGCTCCACAACCTTACGGTAGTCATCCACCCAGCCAATGGCACCGAACAGCAGGGTAACCAGCAACACCACCCAGACATAACGATTGGTCAGATCCGCCCACAACAGAGTGGAAATGGCGATGGCCACGAGGATCAGGGCGCCGCCCATCGTCGGCGTACCGGCTTTGCTCAGGTGAGTCTGGGGGCCGTCATCACGTACGGCCTGGCCGATCTGATACTGACTCAGCTTGCGAATCATCACCGGACCGATCACCAGCGAGATCAGCAGCGCCGTAAGAATGCCCAGGATCGCCCGCAGTGTCAGGTACTGAAACACCGTCAGCGACGAAAAGTATTGCGATAGTATCTCTGTCAGCCAGAGCAGCATGGGTTCTTCACCTTTTTCTGAATTCCCTCCACCACGCGATCCATGGCGGAACTACGAGAACCTTTCACCAGGACCGTCATAGCACCACTCCGGCCCGCCACAATGGCGTCCACCGCCTGCTCATGACTCGGGAAAAACTCTGTCTCGTCACCAAATCCGGTGCCGTAGCCGTTACCTCCGGCTCCCACCACCATAACCTTCTCAATTCCACGGGCACGGGCATGTTCACCCACCTGCCGGTGCAGCTCGTTCGCCTCATCGCCCAGCTCTGCCATGGCGCCGAGCACCGCCAGCCGGGGCGCCGGGTACGACGCCAGAACGTCCAGCGCCGCTTTCATAGACGCCGGATTGGCGTTGTAACTGTCGTCAATCAGGGTCAGATCCGGGGCCGGCTTGAGCACCTGGAGACGCCCCTTCACGGCTTCTACCTGCATGAGCCCGGACTGAACCTGCTGATCTGTCGCTCCAAGTTCCCTGCAGGCCGCGAGAGCCAGCAGAGCATTGGTAATGTTGTGTTCACCGGGCAACCCCAGCACCAGATGACAGCGCCAGTTGTCTGGCCCCAACACCAGGAATTCAAACCCCTGATCAGTGGCCATGATCGCCTCCGCGCGGTAATCCGCGCCCGGGTGCCCCATCCGGGAAACCCCCAGCACCCGCCGTTGGCCCGCACGGGCATGCCATTGATCGAAGGCAGGATCGTCCCGGTTCAGCACGACGGCTCCATCTGCCGGCACGCCATCAATAATCTCGCCTTTGGCCAGAACAATATTCTGGTAACTGCCAAAACCCTCCAGGTGCGCCTGGCCTGCATTGGTCAGAATCGCAACCTGCGGTCGGGTAATTGACACCGTGTGGGCAATTTCGCCAAGACCACTGGCCCCCAGCTCAATGGCGCCGAACTGGTGATCCGGCGTCAGCCGAAACAGGGTCAGCGGAACACCAATGTGATTATTGAGATTGCCTTCAGTCACCAAGGTCGGCCCCATGCCGGCGAGAATGGCCCCGGTCATTTCACGAACCGTGGTTTTGCCACTGCTGCCGGTAATCGCCACCAGCCGGGCCGCGCTTTCGCTGCGATTGCCGCTGGCCAGATCGGCCAAGGCCTGAACCGTATCGCTAACGACCAGTTGCGGAATGGCAACGTCGGTGACCTCGGTATCCACTACCGCGGCGACGGCGCCCTGTGTCAGGGCCTGGCCAAGGAATTCATGACCATCAAACCGCTCACCGCGCAGAGCAACAAACAGCTGCCCATCTCCAACCAATCGGGTATCGGTGGAGACGCCATCAAACCAGAGTTCACCCGCATCAGTGCGCGCCCCTGCCAGGGTGGCCTGAAGCCACTCGCGAGCTTCCGCCAGCGAAAAGGCGCGCATCATGCCACACCTCCATTCAGGTTCAATAGATGGCGTACCTGCTCGGCGTCGCTGAACGGCAACTTCTGGCCCCGGATCTCCTGATAGGCTTCATGACCTTTACCTGCAATCAGCACCAGATCATCCTCATTGGCCATGCCCACTGCCTCGGCAATTGCCTGAGCGCGGTCGTGAATCACCTGCCAGCGACCAGCCTGAGTGAAACCAGCAGAAATGTCGCTGACAATCCGTTCAGGCTGCTCGGTACGAGGGTTGTCGTCGGTTACGATGACGTAATCCGCCCGCTTTTCCGCTTCTTTCGCCATTTCCGGCCGCTTGCCGGGGTCCCGGTCGCCACCGCAACCGAACACACAGATCAGCCTGCCCCGGATGTGGGGCCGCAATGCTTCAAGCGCATTGGCCAGGGCATCGGGGGTGTGAGCATAGTCCACCACCACATGTTTGCCGGTTGAGCCGGTGAATCGTTCAAGACGCCCAGGGGGCGGTGACAGCTCCCTGACAATGGACACCGCCCGCTCAACGGGTACGCCAAGCGTCAGTACGGTAGCCAGGGCCGCCAGAACATTGCTGGCGTTGAAACTCCCTAACAGGGGGACAGCAAGATCAAACTCACCCCATTGCCCATCGACCCTGGCGCGGAACCCTGAGGCCGTGGGCGTAAATTCCTTCAACCAGAGTTCCGTCTGGGCTTCATGCAGACTGTAACGAACACGGTCACACTGGCCCTCAAGCTGACCGTAAAGCTGCCGGCCAAACGGATCGTCAAAATTGATCACTGAGAAGTGCAGTTCTTCCCGCAGGAACAGCCTGGCCTTGGCCTCACCATAGGCCTCCATGGAACCGTGGTAATCCAGATGATCACGCGTGAGGTTGGTGAACACCGCACCGGTCATGGTCAGGTTATCAACCCGCCCCTGATCCAGAGCGTGCGACGACACTTCCATTACCGCAGCCCGACCACCCTCATTGCGTATGCGGTTCAATACCCGGTTCACCTGGACCACATCCGGCGTGGTATGCGTGGCCGACTCGATACTGCCCGGCATGCCATAACCCAGGGTACCCAGCAGCCCGCAGGGCGTGCCGGTTTCCCGTAACAACTGGGAGATGTATTGGGTCACCGACGTCTTGCCATTGGTGCCGGTAACCCCGATCACTCTCAGATGGCGCGACGGATGCTCGAAGAAGCGATCGGCAATTCGGCCCAGACGGGCGCGCAGACCAACCACGGGCACAATCAATGCGCCGTGGCGCTCATGGCACTGCCGCTCCTGCTCGGACTCAAGCAGAATGGCCGTGGCACCGGCGCTGATGGCCTGATCCATATAGTGCTCTGCGGGCGTTCGGGCCCCGGCCAGCGCAATAAAGGCGTCACCGGACTGCACTTTCCGGCTATCCGTCTTCAGGCCGTGGATAGTGACATCGAAGACCGATGGCACCTCAATAATGCCCTGAAGCAAGGTGCTGATGGATGTGATGCACATGGCTTACCCTCTCCCCCCGGAGGTCACTTGCGAAACGCGTGTTTCACTGACTTCCAGTTCAGGCTTCACATTCAGCAGTCGCAGCGCGTCACCCATCACCCGGGCGAATACCGGCGCGGCAACTTCTCCGCCGTAATATTCTCCGGCCTGCGGCGCATCCACGGCCACAACGGTTACAATTCTGGGGTCATCAATCGGTGCCATACCGGCAAAGATGGCCTTATATTGACTGTCTTCGTACCCGTTCGCCCCCACCAGGTGAACGGTCCCGGTTTTGCCCCCGGCCGCATACAGCCCGGGCCGGGCACGCTTGCCAGTACCACGGGCAACCGCCTGTTTTAGCATGTCTCGCACGGCCCGTGTCACCTGCTCAGACAGTACACGTTGTCCCTGCGGCCTCTGCTCCTGCCTCATCAGGCTGAGAGGGTAACGAATTCCACCATTGGCAATAACCATATACGCCTGTGCCAGTTGCAAGGCGTTAACGCTCATGCCGTAGCCATAAGACAAGGTGGACTCTTCTACCGGCCGCCATTTCGGGGGGGCCGGCAAAACACCAACGGCTTCCCCTGGGAAGCCGATACCGGTTGCCTGGCCGAGGCCCAGGCGGGCATAGAGGTTTCTCAGAGTATCGCCACCCAGATCCGTTGCGATGTTGCTCACCCCGACGTTGCTGGACTTGACAATAATCTCCGTTAGATCCAGCACCCCGTAATTGCGATGATCCCGAATGGTGAAGCGACCAAATCTCCGAAAGCCCGGGGAAGTATCAATGGTGCTGTTAACCGTGTATTCCCCGGACTCCAGAGCAGCCGCTATCGTCAGCGGCTTCATGGTTGAGCCGGGCTCGAACAGATCTGTAATCGCCTTGTTGCGCAGGTTTTCTGCGGCAAGCTGTGACCGGTCATTCGGGTTGTAGGAACCTTGATTGACCATGGCCAGCACCTCACCGGTGTCGACATCCAGCATCACCAGCGTGCCACCGCGAGCCTTGTGAGCACCGACCACCGCCTTGAGCTCCCGATAGGCCAGATACTGCAGCCGGAGATCAATACTCAGTTCCAGGTCTTTCCCGGGCCGGGCATCGCGGATAAGCATCAGATCTTTGATGACGCGCCCACGGTTATCCTTGAGCACCCGCTTCTGGCCCGGCTCACCGGTCAACCATTTGTTATAGGCTAACTCGATACCTTCCTGGCCATGCTCGTCGATATCAGTAAACCCGACCACATGAGCGGTGACTTCTCCCGCGGGGTAATAACGACGATATTCCTGCCGGGCATAGATACCACCGACACCTAGAGCCAACGCTTCACGCGCCATTGAGGGCTGCACTTTGCGTCGCAGGTAGATAAATTCGCGGCCAGCATACTGGCGCAATCGCTCCCGCAGCGCGCCCTCAGACAACCCAAGAATTCGGGCAAGCGCCGCCAGTTGCGGATCTTCGGGATCGGTTTCGGAAGGATTTGCCCACACGGTCTGAACTGGCGTACTGACGGCCAAAGGCTCGCCATGACGATCCGTCACCACGCCTCGATGGGCATCGATAGATTCAACGCGGATAGTTCTGACATCTCCCTGCTTGCGCAGGAAGTCATTATCCACCACATGAAGATCCACCAACCGCCATCCAATGCCGGCCACAACCAGCAGGAAAACGCCCAGCACAGAGCCGAAGCGCCAGGCTTTCAAGCCTGCCACCAGCTTCTGCTTCCAGCTGTTTGCGTGCGTTCCCTGACCGGACACTTCAGTTACCCCGGATGGTTATTGTTGGTTTTAGTTCGCTGCCAGCGGTGACATCAAAGGCACGAGTACAATGTCCTGCCGCCCGGGCACCACCATGTTGAAGCGCTCAGCAGCGAGTTTCTCGACCCGCCCGTGAGCGCTCAAAGCACTCTGTTCCAGCAGCAACTGACTCCACTCACGCTGATAGGCATCGCGCTGCTCCTGCAGACCCGACAACGTATTGAACAGCTCGCGGTTCTCATGGGCACTGACCACCACCCCGATGGACGACAGCGTCAGTACGGCCACCAACACCAGCGTCACCAGAACCCGGCTTTCCCGTGTTGCATCAAACACCTGACGGGACAAACGAACGGCTGTCGCAACACCCTCGCGAACCCGCTGTTTGTTTATCCTGTTGGTTTTTACTGGTTGCTCAATCGCTACCGCGCCCATGGCGTCGCGCTCCCCTGCGTTTTCGATTAATTCGCTTTACGTTCAAGCACTCGCATGACCGCGCTGCGAGCCCTGACGTTTTCAGTAATTTCCTGCTCATTGGCCTTGCTGGCTTTGCCAATCAGCTGGAACCCGGATTCTTCCTGCTCCGCCGTGACCGGTATCCCCTTCGGCAGCTTTGGCCCCCGCGCCAGATCACGCATAAAGCGCTTGACCAGACGATCCTCCAGAGAGTGAAAGCTGATCACCACCAGGCGCCCACCGGGAGCCAGGCGATCAACTGCCGCGGCCAGACCGGCTTCCAGGTCCTCGAGCTCCCGGTTTATAAAAATCCGGATAGCCTGAAAAGCCCGGGTGGCAGGGTGCTTGTGCTTCTCTTTCTTCGGCACGGCCTCCGCAACCAACTCCGCCAGCTGCCGCGTGGTTTCAATCGGCTGCTCCTGACGCCGCTCCACGACAAGACGAGCGATACGGCGAGAAAACCGCTCCTCGCCGTATCGCCAGATCACATCTGCTATTTCCCGCTCATCAGCCTCGGCCAGCCACTGGGCCGCACTCGGCTCCTGCTGCGGGTTCATTCTCATATCCAATGGACCGTCCCGCATGAACGAAAAACCGCGGGAAGCATCATCCAGTTGTGGCGAAGACACCCCAAGATCCATCAACACGCCATCAACCTGTGACCAACCTTGACGTTCAAGCGCAAGATCCAGTTCGGCGAACGAGCCGTGGTACCACTGAAACCGGGAATCCCCAGATGCCAGCTCTCTGGCGACGGCAATAGCCTCCGGATCCTTATCAATGCCCAGGAGCTGACCATCCTGACCGAGCTTGCCGAGAATCAGACGACTATGACCGCCCCGGCCAAACGTGGCGTCGACAAAACGGCCATTTTCATCTGTAACCAAATAGTCGACCGCTGCATCCAGCAGTACCGAGCGATGCTGATAGCCTTCATTGGCCTGATCGTCCTGGCGTGCGCTCATAGCGACAGCGCCTCCATTTCCGGCGGCATTTCCTCGTCGGCTGCGGAGGCATCAAGGTAAGCATTCCAGCTTTCCTCACTCCACAGCTCATACTTCTTGCCAAGCCCGACCAACATCAGCCGTTTTTCAAGATTGGCGTGATTTCTGAGGGTCTGCGGCACCAGAATCCGGCCGGACCCATCCAGCTCCATAAGGGCAGCGTTACCCAGAATGAGGCGCTGCAGGCGCTTGGCCGCCTTGTTCATGTTGGGCAGCGCCTCGATTTTCGGGCGCAGCACTTCCCATTCCGGCTCGGGGTAGAGCAACAAGCATTTCTCCTCATCGGCGTTGGCTGTCAATACAATACGGCCACCGCAAAGCTGCGCGAGCTCTTCACGCACCTTTGTCGGGATCGCCAGGCGACCCTTCGCGTCCATATTGATGGCATGACTGCCAAGAAAATTGCTCATTAACGTCTAGTCCGAGGTTTTCATTTCCACAAAATTCCACCAAAAACCACTTTTTCCCACTCCCGCACACTATAGAAACACGCAAATAACAATGCAAGCGCCGCGACAGGCACCACACACAGGAAAGTTCCTTTAACGACAAGAGGTTACAAAGCAGAAACGGAACGAAGCGTTAAAAAGACGTAAAGAAAAGGATAAAAAACAAATACCTGCAGACACCTTTAGATAGCCAACTTCAGGTTTAAGATTTTTTGGCTATAAAAGGTAACTTGTGAGAAGGATGCGGATCACATCCGAATAATCGGGAAAAGAGGCGAGCTCGCCGATAAGCCGGGTTCTGTCTTGGACAGTCATTCATCTAGGGCCTGCGTCACCACAGGCCTCAAGCAACCTACCCGAATCCAGCGCGGGCCACGCCATTGGATTCCTATTTGGTCTTGCTCCAGGTGGGGTTTACCATCGCCGTGGACTGTTGCCAGCCACGCGGTGCGCTCTTACCGCACCATTTCAACCTTACCGGCGCCCGAAAGCGCTTAGGCGGTATACTTTCTGTTGCACTTTCCGTCGGCTCACGCCGCCCAGGCGTTACCTGGCACCTTGCCCTGCGGAGCCCGGACTTTCCTCCCCCGGATCAACCGGCGGCGACTGTCTGGCGAGCTCGGCGCTGACAATACCCGCGTGCGCGCAGGCATGCAAGGCTTAATCACCCTTTAACTGCAGCGCTCGCTGATACAGTTCATTTTTTCCGATGCCGCTGACTTCCGCGACGATTTTCGCAGCCTTTTTGACCGGCATCTCTGCAACAAGCAGCTTTAACAGCTTATCGGCATCCAGATCGAGCGACGAACCGGTCACGACATCGTTACCCCGGACCATCACCACGAATTCGCCCCGACTGCCATGCGGGTCGGCCTCCAACTCCGCCAATACCTCTTTAACCGTCCCACTGTAGAAAGTTTCAAAGGTTTTGGTCAGCTCCCGACCGAGCACACACTCCCGGCCCTCGCCAAACTCATCAACCAGATCCTGCATCAGGTCCAGAATTCGATGGGGGGATTCGTAGAACACCAGAGTGGCAGTCTGTTCACGCAATTCCACGAGCGCTGAACGTCTACCCGCCCGTTTAGCCGGCAAAAAACCTGCGAAAAGAAAACGATCCGTCGGTAAACCTGCCGCCGACAATGCCGCAACCAGTGCACATGGACCGGGGATAGGGGAAACCGGAAAGCCCGCCTTTCTGGCTTCACGTACCAGGATGTACCCGGGATCGGAGATCAATGGGGTACCGGCATCGGAAATCAGTGCCACTTGCTGCCCTTCAGCAAGGGCAGAGAGGATTCTGCCGACGCGATCCCTCTCATTATGATCGTGTAGCGCCAGCAAAGGCTTGCTCAGGCCCAGGTGCTGTAACAGGCGTGAGCTGTGACGGGTGTCCTCAGCGGCGACCAGATCCGCCGCAGCGAGCACCTGCCGGACACGATCAGAAAGATCGGCCAGATTACCGATGGGCGTGGCAACAATTGAAAGCCGACCACCGACAACGCTTGCTACAGAACTGGACATAATAAACTCCACTGAAGTGAACCGCGGCGCCGCTATTTCCGGCCCATGACTGTCCCGTCATGTGAAATGCGCCGGGAGCTGGTAAACTTGCCAGCTAAAACGCGGCACCACAAGCCCAACGATTCAGAGAGTACCGAGCCCGCCATGACAAATCGCTTCCGTCACAGCCCAATTCTGGCCCTGATCACCCTCGTTCTGTTCTATCTGGGCGGCTGCGCCACCGTCAATCTCGACGAACATATGGCACAAAGCCCGGAACAGGCACTGTCACTGGCCAGCGATGAACGTGATCCGGTGGTTGGCCAACGCTATCTATTGAGGGTGGCCAGCCGATTCCAGGATCAAGGCCGCCACGAAGATGCCCGAGTCATTCTCCAGGCCCCCGTTCTGGAAAATGCTCCGGAGGACATCGCAAGACAACGCTCGCTCCTGTCCATGGCCAGTGCCAGCGAGTTACAGGACAGCCAATGGGCTGAGCAACTCGCCACAGATAGCACCCCTGAAAGCTTTCTTGCCTACCCCGCGGAGTTAATGTCCCGGGCTGCCATGCTCCAGGCCCGGACCTATGAGCTGGCCGGACAACCTTTGGACGGGGCACTGACGTTGATCCTGCTCAGCCAGACCGACTCCAGCACTTCCCCGCAGGAGGTGCACAATCGCATTTGGCAATTGCTCAAGCCCATCAATCGCTCAACCCTGCAATCCGCCTCCGACAACGCCCTCGGATTCGAGGTTCAAGGCTGGCTTGAGCTCGCTCTGCGCCTACGCACCAAAGGGGCCAGCCTGGATGATCAGGGGCGTCTGATCCGGCAATGGCAGAATAACTGGCCGGGACACCCCGCAGCACAGGTACTCCCCATGGATCTCGCCCTGCTGGCTGAACTGGCAGCAAGCCGGCCGGAGAAACTGGCATTGGCGGTTCCACTTCAAGGTGCCCTCGCCAGCGCCGGCAAAGCGATTCGCGACGGTTTCCTGGCCGCCTATTATCAGGATGAAACCACTGACCGCAGCAAAACCGATATTCGGGTCATCGACACCTCCACCGGCTCTTTTTCCGAGCTCTACGAGGAACTCTCCAATAACGACATTGATTTGATTGTTGGCCCGCTGGACAAGGAAGCACTGTCCCAGCTCGCTAACATGAACACGCTGCCGGTTCCGGCACTGGGCCTGAACTACCTTGGCCCGGATGCCCGCATTCCGGACGGCCTTTATCAGTTCGGGCTATCTGCCGAAGATGAGGCACGACAGATCGCCGACAGGCTCGATGCCGAGAACATCGAGCAGGTTCTCGTACTGATTCCCCACGGTGAATGGGGAGACCGGGTTGAAACCGCCCTGCAAACAAGGATGGACCAGCTCGGGTTGCGAGCGCTCGACGTCGAGCGCTTTTTCCCGGAAGACAACCTGCGCTCAGTGACAGCTGACCTGCTGGGCATTACCGCCTCCCGCCAGCGCGCCATTCAGGTGGAGCGAACAATTGGCCTGAATGTGGAATTTGAACCCCGCCGCCGCCAGGATGCCGAGGGCATCGTGCTGGTTGCCGCACCCACGGTTGCCCGCCAGTTCAAGCCACTGTTCGCCTTCTATTATGGCGGCGATCTGCCGGTATACTCACCTTCCATCGTGTACGAGGGTACGCCGAATCCGGGCCGGGACCGAGATATTGACCGGGTTTTCTTTACGGACATCCCCTGGGTATTGGCCGAGACGAATCCCCTGCGGGAAGAATCACGCCAGTATCTGAGTGGCACCACCGGGCAACTGGGGCGCCTTTTCGCCATGGGCGCCGACGCCTGGCAACTGAGCAAGCGCTTGCCACTTCTACGCCAGGTTGAAGATGCCGCCATTGAAGGACAAACCGGCATTCTGACCATGGATCCTGACGGCAGCATTCATCGCGAACAACGCTGGGCACAATTCCAGGGGGGAACACCCAAACTGCTTTCTCCGACCGTACCCCGGGAAGGTGAACCCGCCCCGACTGCAAACAACTGATAACCGATGGCCAGGGAAGGCTCCAGAAAACTCGGACAGCATTACGAAGGTGTCGCCGCGCGGTATCTGGAAAGCAGAGGCATCCGGATTATTGAGCGGAACGTGCACAATCGTGGCGGCGAGATCGACCTTATTGGAATGGATGCCGAAGCACTGGTGTTCTTTGAAGTTCGCTTCCGCGCTGATGGTGCGCTGGTGGACCCGATAAGCTCGGTGTCCGCGGTGAAGCAGCAACGCTTGGTGCGTGCAGCCTCATTCTACCTGCACCGCCACGGACTCTGGGACCGGGTCAGCCGGATCGATGTTATCGGCATCACACCAGGCCAGTCCAGCAAGTACCGTATACAATGGATCAAAAACGCAATTCAGGCAGACTGACCAGAAACCATGACCGACACCGAACAGAGAATCAACCAGTGGTTCGCCAGCCATATGGAGCACACAGCGCAGGCGGCAAGCACCGCTGGTCCCGCCATTGAGCAGGTAGCGCAGGCATTTGTTGACGCCCTGCTCCAGGATGGCAAGATCATTACCTGCGCCAATGGCAACGCCAACGTACTGGCCCAGTATTTCTGCACGGCATTATTGTCCCGCTTTGACCAGGACCGCCCCGCACTACCGGCAATCAACCTTGGGGCGGACGCCACCACTTATTCCGCTATCTGCCGTGACAATCGATTTAACGACACCTTCTCTCGTCAGGTCAGAGCCATTGGCAAGCCCGGCGACCTTCTGTTTGTGATCGTGGATGACGGCCACAAGGCAAACCTGATCCAGGCCATCCAGGCTGCCCACGACCGGGAAATGAGGATTGTGGTGCTGAGCGCCAGGGAAAAATCCGACATCACTTCCCTGATGCACCCTGAAGACCATGAAATCGCACTAAACGATTTGCCGCCAAGCGAGGCCACGCCCTTACTGCTGGTCATCATCAACGCCTTCTGCGACCTGATTGACCACAAGCTTTTCGGAGGCTAATAAAAAAGCCGGCATCGCCGGCTTTTTTATTACTTGACCACTTTCAGGGTTGGCCTGCCATTCGGGCGGTCTTCCGCTCGCCGTGACGACTTGGGCTCACCTCCACCCTCCGGATCGGGAGAGCCAGGCTCACTGCCAAACACCATGCCCTCGCCGTTCTCCTTGGCATAGATGGCCATAACCGCTTGCAACGGTATGAAAACCTGCATCGGCACACCACCGAAACGAGCGCTGAATTCCAGCGCACCATTGCCAATCACCAGTCCGCGCACGGCGCCGGGGCTGATATTGAGCACAATCTGGCCGTTGGCAACGTGCTCAGTAGGCACCTGAACACCCTGAATGCCGGCATCCACCACGATATACGGGGTACAGTCGTTATCGAGGATCCATTCGTTCAACGCACGGACCAGATAGGGACGACTGGATGTCATGGCGATAGTCATGTCAGACACTGCTTAACTCCTGCCCTGAAATACGGGCGCTGACAATCAGCTGCGAATATCTTCTTCCAGATCCGAAAGGCTTGCCTTGAAGCCTTCTCTGGCAAAGATGCTCTCCATGTACTTCTGCAAAGGCTTGGCCTGCTTTTCATTCAGCTCAATGCCCAGAGCCGGCAAACGCCACAGGATCGGCGCAATGCAGCAGTCCACGATGGTGAACTCTTCCGACAGGAAGAACGGCATTTCGGCAAACAGAGGTGCTGTGGCCAGAAGGCTTTCCTTGAGCTCCTTGCGAGCCGCATCGCTGGCCTTGGCACCTGGCTGCGCCAGAATCTGATCAACCAGTCCGCACCAGTCTTTCTGAATCCGGTGAATCATCAGGCGGCTGTTAGCCCGGGCAACGGGGTATACCGGCAGCAGCGGCGGATGAGGAAAACGCTCATCCAGATACTCCATCATGATATTGGGCTCGTACAGAACCAGGTCCCGGTCTACCAGGGTTGGCAGGGCGTTGTACGGATTCAGATCCGCCAGTTCCGCCGGCGGGTTATCCGGATCCACATCCACGATATCAACAGTGACACCTTTCTCAGCCAGGACAATACGCACCCGATGACTGTAGTGGCTTGCGGGATCCGAGAAAAAAGTCATTGATGACCGCTTGGTCACAACGCCCATATAGCTACCTCACGATTCTAAAAATCGAAACAATGCAAAACGCAAAAATCCAGCGAGCCTTAAAGACTCGCTGGAATCAAGGACACGGGATTATACCCTAAATCTTAGTGTACGTCTTTCCAGTACTCGCGGTTGAGCAGGTACGCGAAGACAAAGAAGATCGCCACAAAGATCAGCACGAAGATACCGAGACGCTCGCGCTCCACCTTGACCGGGTCGCCCATGTAGGACATGAAGTTGGTCAGATCCCACATGGCCCGATCAAACTCCGCACCGGACATCGAGCCTTCCGTTGCGTAATCCGGGCAAGCGTCTGCGTTATTGACGTTACCACTCAACGGCTCAACAGACGCCCCGACACCAATGTTCGGCTTCACGGCGCACAGACCCTGCATCTCGACCAGAATGTGAGGCATACCAACGTTATCGAACACCACGTTGTTTACGCCCAGTGGCCGGGAATCGTCCTTGTAGAAGCCCCGCAGGTATGAATATACCCAGGACTCACCACGCAGACGGGTTTCCAGCGTAAGATCGGGTGGCGGCGCACCGAACCAGCCGGCCGCCATATCCTTGTTCATGGAGTTCTTCATGAGCTCACCGATCTTGGCACCAGTAAAGATCAGGTTTTCCTCGTAAAGCTCGACAGGGATCTCCAGATCATCCGAAACACGCTTGTAGCGAGCATACTCCATGGAGTGACACCCCATGCAGTAGTTGGTAAACAAGGCAGCACCGCGCTGCAGCGACGCCTTGTCCGTATGATCCGGCTCCATATGATCAAGAGGAACCGCGGCACCAGCCGCCAGGCCAAGCGCTGGCAGGAGTGCGATGAAAAGACCAACAATCAGCTTTTTCATTATCCTGTCACCCTCTCTGGAACTGGCTTGGTGTTCTCCATGCGCGTGTAGAACG
The DNA here is from genome assembly GCF_030541085.1 of Marinobacter sp. ST-43. Lineage (NCBI taxonomy): Bacteria > Pseudomonadati > Pseudomonadota > Gammaproteobacteria > Pseudomonadales > Marinobacteraceae > Marinobacter > Marinobacter sp. ST-43. Next base: position 8,804 of record NZ_JASSVO010000020.1, on the reverse strand, counting down.
GCATCAGAATGAAGTAGAGGAAGTACAACACTGTCAGAATCTGAGCGACAGTCGTGCGACCTTCTGTTGCGGGAACCAGTCCAAGGTAGCCAAGGATTACGAAGCTCACCGCAAAGATTGCCAGGGCAATCTTGCTCAACCAGCCCTTGTAGCGGATTGAGCGGACAGGACTTCTGTCAAGCCACGGCAACACGAACAGAATCGCAATCGCACCACCCATGACCACAACACCCCAGAACTTCGCCGGCAGCCCCATAAAGTCTACCGTCACCGCCCGCAACATCGCGTAAAACGGCGTGAAGTACCAGACAGGCGCAATGTGCGCTGGTGTCTTCAGGGCGTTGGCCGGTTCAAAGTTCGGCTTTTCCAGGAACAGACCGCCCATCTCCGGGAAGAAGAAGACAACGATGAAGAAGATGAAGAAAAACACACCCACGCCCAGCAGATCGTGAACGGTGTAATACGGGTGGAACGGAATACCGTCTTTCGGAATACCGTTTTCATCCTTGTTCTTCTTGATGTCGATGCCGTCGGGGTTGTTAGAACCCACTTCGTGCAGCGCCAGGATGTGAAGAACAACCAGACCCAGCAGAACGATTGGCAGAGCAACCACGTGCAGGGCAAAGAAACGGTTCAGCGTGATACCGGAGATCAGATAGTCACCGCGAATCCACAGAGACAGATCTTCACCGATGACCGGAATCGCACCAAACAGGTTAACGATTACCTGGGCACCCCAGTATGACATCTGGCCCCAGGGCAGCAGGTAGCCCATGAAGGCTTCTGCCATCAGCACCAGGTAGATCAGCATACCGAAAATCCAGATCAATTCCCGCGGCTTCTGGTAGGAACCGTACATGAGACCACGGAACATGTGCAGATACACCACAACGAAGAACGCAGATGCGCCGGTCGAGTGCAGGTATCGCAGCAGCCAACCCCACTCCACATCACGCATGATGTATTCCACCGAGGCAAACGCCCCCTCGGCAGACGGGTTGTAGCTCATAGTCAGCCAGATACCGGTCACTAGCTGGTTGACCAGCACCAGCATTGCCAGTGAACCGAAGAAATACCAGACGTTAAAGTTCTTCGGCGCGTAATACTTGGCCAGGTGCTTGTTCCAGGCCTCAACGATTGGCAGACGCTCGTCTACCCAGTTAATCAGCTTTTGCATCACGCGGCCTCCGGATCAAGACCAATGGTCATGGTCACATCATCGTCAAACCGGTACGGCGGAACCTCAAGGTTCAGCGGCGCGGGTTGAGCCTCATAAACCCGACCGGCCATGTCATAGCGGGAACCGTGACACGGGCAGAACAACCCACCAAGCCAGTTTTCACCCAGATCAGCCGGCGCAACCTCTGGCCGGTAGGAGGGCACGCAGCCCAGATGGGTACAGAGCCCCACATAGACACCGAACTCTGGCTTGATCGCGCGCAAGGGCCCCTGGATATACGAAGGCTGCTGAGGCGCCTCCGACATCGGGTCCTTCACTGCGTCATTGAGCTTCTCGATATTCGCCAGCATTTCTTCCGTTCTGCGGATAATCCAAACAGGCTTACCTCGCCACTCAACGGTGATTTGCTGACCCGGTTCGATTTTGCTGATATTGACGGTTACCGGTGCACCGGCCGCTTCCGCTTTCGCACTGGGGTTCCAGGACGCTACGAAAGGAACGGCTGCACCGACGACGCCGACACCACCTACCACGGACGTAGCACCGATCAGAAACCGGCGCCGGCCTTGGCTCACGTCGCCATTACTCATTATGGTTTTCTCCCATCAGGCGAGGCACAGACGCGGAAAAACCGGCACTGCGCTTCGAAAAGGACTTCACAACCCAAAAATATAAACGCTGAAATGGTAATGAAATTACCCCCCGCTTACAAGCCGGAAAGGTCGGCAGGCGAGCCTATCCCTGCGCCAGATCAAAAATATTTCCGGAGTACAGATATAAAAAAACCCGGCCACAAGACCGGGTTTTTCCAAATCGACTGAACGTCGATTAACGCTTGGAGTACTGCGGACGCTTACGCGCTTTGCGCAGACCCACTTTCTTACGCTCAACCTTACGGGCATCACGGGTTACGTAACCCGCTTTGCGCAGTGCCGGACGCAGAGTTTCGTCGTAGTCCATCAGAGCGCGAGTCAGGCCGTGGCGAATGGCGCCAGCCTGGCCACTGATGCCGCCACCCTTTACGGTAATGGCGATATCGAAACGATCTTCGGATTCGGCAACCACCAGCGGCTGACGAACAATCATGCGCAGGGTTTCACGACCGAAGAAATCTTCGATAGTGCGACCGTTGATGGAGATGTTACCGCTACCCGGCTTGATAAAGACGCGAGCCGTGGATGATTTGCGGCGACCAGTACCGTAATTTTGTGCTACAGACATATTCGCCTTCCGTTAGATGTCGAGTTCTTTGGGCTGCTGGGCGGCATGAGCATGCTCAGCGCCTGCGTACACTTTCAGCTTCTTGAACATGGCGCGGCCAAGCGGGCCCTTCGGAAGCATGCCTTTTACGGCCTTCTGAATGACTTGCTCGGGAGCCTTGTCAACCAGCTTCTCGAAATTGATGGATTTGATTCCACCCGGAAAGCCGGTATGGCTGTAATACATTTTAGCCGATGCCTTTTTGCCGGTAACCTTCACCTGGCTGGCATTGATAACAATGATGTAGTCACCAGTGTCCACGTGAGGGGTATACTCAGGCTTATGCTTGCCCCGCAGACGAAGGGCGATTTCGGTTGACAGACGACCCAGCGTCTTGCCGGCTGCGTCTACAACGTACCAGTCACGTTTTACTGTTTCTGGTTTCGCACTCAGAGTCTTCATTGATTCCGCCTTGAACGCTATATAAGAAACGTTAAAAACCACCACCGGTACATGCAAGGCATCCGGAGGAGGTTCATACCTGTATGTTGCGCTGCCATCATTCGGGGCTGAGATAATGACATCGCCTTGAAAAGCCAGGGCGCGAAGTATACTCGAACCCCTGGTGAATGCCAACCCCGACCTATGCTGTTTCGTTAATCCCCTATGGGCGTGGAACCAGAGTTAGCGGATCTTTCCGGTAGAGCTTCGCGGTATTGGCCAACAGTATTTCAGCCAGCGACTCCCGGGGCTCACTCCGCAGTTCCGCCAGGGCCTCGAAAATCTCCGGCAAGTGGACAGGTGAGTTCTGCCCTTTCGCCACTCCGGCCGGCGCCATATCCGGCGCATCGGTTTCCAGGACCAGCGCATCCGCCGGTAACCGGGCAATGGTATCCCGGGTTTTCCGGGCCCGATCGTGGGTAATCACGCCGCCCACGCCAATGTAACAACCCAGATCAACCAGCTTTTGCGCCTGCTGATAACTGCCCGAGAAGCCGTGAAGCAATGCCCGCCCGTTCCATCCGGCGCGTTTCAGACTACTGTGCACCAGATCATGGCTCTTGACGGAGTGAATCACCAGCGCCAGACCGAGCCGCTGGGCAATATCAATCTGGGCCTCGAACCAGGGTTCCTGCTCAGACAGATCGCCTTTGAGGGCGTCCAGACCACACTCTCCAAGGCCAACACTGGCTTGGGGCGCGGAAGACAGCAACCTTTCAAGCTCGGCGAGATCGCCAGCGCCGTGCTCCTGAATAAACCAGGGGTGAATACCCAGACAGTACCAGAGACCCTTCTCTGCATCTGCCATGCTCGCCACACGCTGCCAGTCCTGCCGCCGGACCCCCGGAATCACGATCGCGCGAACTCCAAGGCTGGCCGCCTGTGCCAACACCGCCTCCCGATGCCCGTCAAAAAACGGGAAATCAAAATGGCAATGAGCATCTACCAACTGCATGGCGGCCTCCTCCCGGAGCCGAATCAGTGCTCCCGGGTCTTGTGGAACTGGATATCCGGATAACGCTCCTGAGCAAGATTCAGGTTCACCATGGTCGGCGCGATGTACGCAAGGCGATCTGCGCCATCCAGTGCGACGTTGTCCTGATTCTTACGCTGGAATTCGTCCAGTTTACGCTCATCGGAACAGGTTACCCAACGGGCAGTTGCCACGTTGATGGGCTCGTAAACCGCTTCCACCTTGTATTCACTTTTCAGGCGGGCGACAACTACATCAAACTGCAGCACACCCACCGCCCCGACGATCAGATCGTTGTTCTTCAGCGGACGGAAGACCTGAACTGCACCCTCCTCGGAAAGCTGGATCAGGCCCTTCTGTAATTGCTTGGCTTTCAGCGGATCTTTCAATCGAATGCGCCGGAACAGCTCTGGGGCGAAGTTCGGGATACCGGTAAACTTCATGTCCTCGCCCGCGGTAAAGGTATCACCCAACTGAATGGTGCCGTGGTTATGCAGGCCAATGATGTCACCGGCAAACGCTTCTTCCGCATGTTCACGGTCACCAGCCATGAAGGTGAGCGCATCAGAGAACCGAACATCTTTACCGATACGGACGTGCCGAGCTTTCATGCCTTGATTGTAACTACCTGACACGATCCTCAGGAAAGCGATACGGTCCCGGTGCTGTGGATCCATGTTTGCCTGAATCTTGAAGACAAAGCCGGAAAAGCCATCCTCGGTCGGGGTCACCTGGCGCACATCCGTGGCCCGGGGCTGAGGGGCCGGCGCCCAATCCACCAGACCATCAAGCATGTGATCAACACCGAAGTTGCCAAGCGCTGTTCCGAAAAACACCGGGGTCAGCTCACCAGCCAGGAAAGCCTCCTGGTCAAATTCATGGGAAGCCCCTTTGACCAGCTCAATCTCATCACGAAGGTCGGAAGCGTAATTGCCGATGGCCTCATCCAGCTCCGGGTTGTCCAGACCTTTGACAACACGTTTTTCCTGAATGGTATGCCCCTGGCCTGACTGATAAAGAATCACTTCGTCCCGCAGCAGGTGATAAACCCCCTTGAACCCCTTGCCCATACCAATGGGCCAGGTAATCGGCGCACAGGCAATCTTCAGTACGTCTTCCACTTCGTCCATCAACTCGATGGGGTCCCTGGTATCCCGGTCCAGCTTGTTCATAAAGGTAAGGATCGGGGTGTCACGCAGGCGGGTCACCTCCATCAGCTTGATGGTGCGCTCCTCAACCCCTTTGGCACTGTCAATCACCATCAGGCAGGAATCGACGGCGGTCAGTGTCCGGTAGGTATCCTCGGAGAAATCTTCGTGACCCGGTGTATCCAGCAGGTTGACCAGCTTTCCACCATAGGGAAACTGCATCACCGACGTGGTGACGGAAATACCCCGTTCTTTTTCCATCTCCATCCAGTCTGACTTGGCGTGCTGTCCGGATTTTTTGCCCTTGACGGTTCCCGCCTTCTGCAGGGCCTGGCCGAACAACAGCACCTTCTCTGTGATGGTGGTCTTACCGGCATCCGGGTGCGAGATGATCGCAAAGGTGCGGCGCTTGGCCACTTCCTGGGAAAGGTTAGGCATAAACTCTGGTGACCTGAATCGAGATGGATGAAAGCCGAGCATTATACGGCCTATACCGTCCTCAGGTGAACCGCAGCGCCATGACCAGGGCATCTTCCCGTGCAGCGCCATCGGGATAATAGCCGGCCCTTCTGCCGATTTCAGAGAAACCCTCACTCAGATAGAGCTGGGTGGCGGCATCATTGCTAACCCGCACTTCCAGAATCAGTTGTTCCATACCATCCGCCACCGCAACGGCAATCAGATGCCGTAGCAGCCAGCGCCCGACACCCTGACCACGCACACGGGGACTGACGCAGATATTCAGCAGATGGGCTTCGTCGACCATATAGGCCACAACCGCATAGCCAATCAGCTCATCGCCACGCTCAGCGGCCCAGAGCCTGTAATTCGGCTTAAAACAGTCAAGAAAAGTCGATTTCGGCCACGGATGGGAGTGTCCCTGACACTCCAGCTCCATGACCGCCGCCAGGTCTGCCTCGACCAGAGGGCGTACCCGGACATCCTGGTTGTGCACGTCGAAAAAAGGCTGTGATGCTTTCATCGGCCAGGTACGAGAACCCGAATCGATTGCCAGAGCAGCCGCTTCTGGGAGGGGTCTGATGCCAGTGATGCGAGCGTGCCGGAAAACGCAATCTCCGGCACCCGCCCCAGGCCACGCTCGATCAACCGTGCCTGAGTTTCGTCGCCAAGCCCCAGCGTTATTAGCGTTTCTGTCGGGGCGTCGCCAGCAAAAGCAGAGGCTATGACTGAGACAAGATCGCTTTCACTGTTGAGCGTCACTTTCAGGTTATTGAACAAGGGCCAGCGCACTACACTGCATTGAGACACCCCGGTCTCTCCAATGCTTCGCAATATGTTACGAGCCAGATTTTCCTGCAAGGCAAAACTGGCGTCCTCGGCAATATGGCACAAGAGCATGAACCGGGAGCCTTTCCAGGCAGTCAGACACACCCGGTGCACTGGCTCCCGCTGCTGCACTTCTACTGGCTCCGAGGCCGGCAGGGAAGCCTCTGGCTCCATGTCTGGAGTTTCAGACCGAGGCTCGGTGGCCGGTGGAGCTTTCACTGGGTCCGCGGCCTGTTGCCCAGCGCTGTCCGCCTTCTGCACGGATTCAGGCTTGTTGCCCATCAGGCTCTGGAGCTGAGCAATGCGCTGCCGCCCCTGGTCCCCTGACAGCGGCTCAGATTTGCGCCCAATCTGAGGCACCTCCGACGCGGGCTGGAATTGCGGCTCGTCATCCACTCCGAAATCAAAGTCGGGGCTTGGCGCCGCGCCAGGCAAACTCTCGCGGGCATACCACATCCGAATGCCTGCCGCCGCCAGATAGAACTGCCGCTCCGCCTCATTCCCTATCACGAATCCCTCCATGGCAATCCTTCGGGCGCTTTAAACATCAGCCACCTGGGGATGTTGGCGAATACCGCCACTGGAAATCAGGTTCAGAGCCTCAATGTAGGCCTTCGCCGACGCAATAATGATGTCGGTATCTGATCCAACGCCGTTCACAATACGGCCGCCCCGCTCAAGACGAACGGTGACTTCCCCCTGAGCATCAGTGCCGCTGGTAATATTGTTGACCGAATACAGCTGCAGGTTACACCCGGAATCCACCAGAGATTCAATGGCCTTGAAAGTTGCGTCTACAGGACCGCTGCCCTCAGCCTCTACCGTGTGTTCCTTACCGTCCACGGTCATGGTCAGATGCGCCTTGGGCACAACGCCGGTTTCAGAACAGACCTGCATGCAGACCAGACCGAAGCGGCCTTCTTCTTCCTTTTGCTTGGTATCGCTGGCAATCGCCTGCAGATCCTCATCAAAGATCTCATGTTTGAGGTCGGCCAGCGCCTTGAAGCGCGTGAAAGCCTCATTCAGCTCCCCTTCGGTTTCAAACTGGATACCGAGCTCCAGCAGTCTCGTACGGAAGGCATTGCGGCCGGAATGCTTACCTAAAACCAGGCTATTGGTATGCCAGCCTACGTCCTGTGCCCGCATGATCTCGTAGGTTTCGCGATGTTTGAGCACGCCATCCTGATGGATGCCGGACTCATGGGCAAAAGCATTGGCACCGACGATCGCCTTGTTGGGTTGAACAGGAAACCCGGTAATGGTGGACACCAGACGTGATGCCGGGACGATATGCTGGGTGTCTATGCGGGTATCAATATTGAAGAGATCCTGGCGGGTACGAACCGCCATGACTATTTCTTCCAGCGCTGCGTTACCTGCCCGTTCGCCCAGACCGTTGATAGTACATTCGACCTGACGGGCACCTTGGGTAACCGCAGCCAGCGAGTTGGCTACCGCAAGCCCCAGGTCGTTATGGCAATGGACTGAAAAAACAGCCTTGTCGGCATTCGGAATACGGTTCAGTAACTGACGGATGGTCTCACCAAACTGTTCAGGAATGGCATAGCCCACGGTATCAGGGATGTTGATGGTACGGGCGCCGGCATCGATAGCGGCTTCAATGATGCGACAAAGAAAATCCAGCTCTGACCGCCCGGCGTCTTCACAGGAGAACTCGACGTCATCAACGTGGCTACGCGCCCGCTTGACAGCGCGCACGGCTTGCTCGACCACCTCATCTGGCTCCATCTGAAGTTTATGCTTCATATGGATGGGCGAGGTGGCAATAAAGGTATGGATACGGGAGCGTTCGGCAGGGCGGATCGCTTCAGCAGCCCTGTCGATATCCTTGTCCAACGCACGAGCCAGACTGCAGACAGTGGATTCTTTGATGTTCTCGGCAATGGCCTTGACTGCATCAAAGTCGCCCTGGCTGGCAATGGCAAACCCCGCCTCGATAACGTCTACGCGAAGCTTCTCGAGCGCCTTGGCAATGCGGAGTTTTTCCGCCTTGTTCATGGTGGCGCCCGGACTTTGCTCGCCGTCGCGCAGAGTGGTATCGAAAATGACCAGGTGTTCACTAGCGGCCATTGCTGGGCTCCCATTAGAAACGTTGCTTTGATTTTCGGTGAAGTATATCACTTCTCCGGAACCAGAAATAAAAAACCCCCGGCAGCGAAGCTGTCGGGGGTTTTAGGCATTAGGCGCCTGACGATGACCTACATTGCTCGCGCTGGCGCGCTCGGCCCTTTGGGCCCGCCGTCGCTGCGCTCCCGCGTCCTGCGCTTGCCGTTGGCAAGCTGGTCACATGGAGCCTGGGTAGTGCACAGCAGGGCCTCGATCCAAAATAAAAAAGCCCCAGCATCAAGGATGCTGGGGCTTGTTTATTTAGGAGCCTGACGATGACCTACTCTCACATGGGCAACGCCACACTACCATCGGCGCAGGTCTGTTTCACTTCTGAGTTCGGGATGGGATCAGGTGGTTCCAGACCGCTATGGTCGTCAGGCAAAAC